>JADFLD010000140.1 GCA_022564535.1 Gemmatimonadota bacterium | reverse complement strand
GGGGGGGGTGTGGTCGTCCTGGTCCTCGGGGCGAACCTGGTCGTTCGAGAACTGGGGCTCGGACAGCGGGAACGGGGAGTGATTCTGGTGGAGTCCGTCGCCGTGCGCTCCGCGCCGTCGCGAGACGACGACCTGACGCTCTTCGAAGTTCACGAGGGCACGCGGGTGCGTGTCGATCAAAGGACAGGAGCGTGGGCCGAGGTCGTGCTCGACGACGGGAAAGTCGGGTGGGTGCCGCTTGACGTTATGGGTGTCATTTGATCGTTGGTTTTCTAGCACCATGAGCGCATACGAGGTCGTACTCCTCGTGCATTCTTGGCTCAGGTGGGCCGTGCTGCTGCTCGGCGTGGCGGTCTTCGGTCGCGCCTGGAGGTCTTGGAGGGGCAGAGCCTCGCTTCCGTCACCGGCTCTTCACGTCGGGTTCATCATCGCGCTCGATGCCCAAGTGGCGCTTGGACTCGTTCTATACTTCGGCCTCAGCCCGATTCCGGCCGCCGCGCTTCAGGACATGGATGCCGTCATGGGCGATGCGGTCCTGCGATTCTACTCCCTGGAGCATGTGTTCGGCATGGCCGCAGCGCTCATCGCGGCGCATGTCGCGTTCATGGCCGGGCGGGTGGCCGACGGAAGAGCACTCGCTTCTGCCCGGTCCATGTTTCTGGCCCAGGCTTTCTGGCTCTTCGTGACACTCGGGTCGATACCATGGCCAGGGTTGGCCTATGGTCGAGCGCTCTTTCGCACCGTGTTTTGACCCTCTCTCGAGGGGCTGTGGTGACTTGCGTGCCTGGGAAGTTGGCCGAACATTGTAATTGGAAAGTCGCGCTCGCGACGCTTGTACTCGGAGGCCTGATGCGGAGCAGTCTGTTGGCTGTGGTTGGCGCGGGAGTTGTGTCCCTCTTGGCGCTCGTCGCCGTTCCTGCCGAAGCCCAGACGCCGCTGGGCTATGTGACGGCTCGTGGGTCGACGGTGACACCCGCGTACGAAGGCTGGTACGTCAATGCCGACGGGACGATTACGCTCTCGTGGGGCTTCTACAACCGCAATTCCGAGGAAGATCTCGACATCCCGTTCGGGCCGGACAACTTCATCGAGCCTGCGCAGTTCGACGGAACCCAGCCGACGCACTTCACCGCCAGGCGCCAGTGGGGGGCCTTTGGCGTGGTCCTTCCAGCGGACTACGACGGCGAGTCGGTGTCGTGGACGCTGAAGGTGCGCGGCAAGACCTTCATGATCCCATCGAACCTGTCCGTGGAGTGGGAAGTCGATGCCCTTGCGGGCGAGGCTGACGGAAACGCGCCGCCCGAATTGGCTTTCGCGGAGGGCGGACCGTGGATCGCCGGACCGGGGGGGCAATACAGTGACGGCGACGCACAGGTCGGGATCCCGGCTCAGTTCAGTGTCTGGGCGCGTGACGACGGTATCGCATCGGCGAGCATCGTAAGCGGAGGACGGCGAGAGGCTCCGGTGACGCTGACCTGGTACAAGCACAGCGGGCCGGGTGATGTCACGTTCGACGAAGAGTCCGCCAGGATTCCGTTCGCGGGTGGCATGATGACGACGAATGCTATCTTCAGTAGCGCGGGTCAGTATGTTCTCAGGGTACGCGCCAACGACGCCTCCGGCGTCAGCGGTGCGGGCCATTCGCAGTGTTGTTGGACAAACGCGTTCATACGCGTCACGGTCAGCAACTAAGGAGAGGGAGTGCGCCTCATGAGCAGGAAACGGTTCGGCATAGGAGCTTCGGGCGGGGTTGGAGCTATGATCGCTTTCCTGGCACTGGGGGCCGTTGACGCCTCCGCCCAGGAAGTCACGTACGCGCGCGACGTCGCGCCGATCCTCCAGGAGAACTGCCAGCAGTGCCACATGGAGGGATCGATCGCACCCATCCATCTCACGAACTACGATGAGGCGCGCCGGTACGCCCGTCGGATTCGCGCGAAGGTGTCGGACCGGATCATGCCGCCGTGGCACATCGACCGGACCGTGGGCATTCAGGACTTCAAGAACGACCGGTCGCTCACCGACGAAGAAGTGCAGACGATCGTCAGTTGGGTGGACAACGG
Source organism: Gemmatimonadota bacterium (assembly GCA_022564535.1). Next base: position 4,117 of record JADFLD010000140.1, on the reverse strand, counting down.
AACCCCGTTCGGGGACGAGGCTGACCTGCCGCCGACGCCGGACTTCAGTGACCCGTTGGGCTTCCAGCTCGAGCAGCGGTTCGGTCCTCCCAGCGTGATCATCGAGTCCCCGCCGTACACGCTCGAAGCCGAGACGCAGGACAAGTGGTTTCATCCTGTGACCGAGACGGGCATCACGGAGCCGCGCTGGGTCAAGGCGATCGAGATCCGACCCGTCGGTGTGGACACGAAGACCATCATCCACCACGTGCTTGCGTTCTTGCAGCAGGACGAGGAAGACAGTGAGTACACCGTGGGGCCGCTCATCACGAGTTCCCGTGGTGGGTCGATGGGTGGTGCGGGCCTCTTCATGGAGTGGGCGGTCGGCAAGGATGGCGAGATCTTCCCGGATGGCGCGGGCAAGCTGATGCTCCCGGGCTCGCGGATCCGGTGGGAGGTGCACATGCACGCCATGGGCAAAGTCGTAGAGGATGCGACCGTTCAGTTGGGCGTCTGGTTCTACGACGAAGACGAGGTTCCGGAGAATCGCACCCGCCTGCGCATGTTCGACGCGCGCGGGGATACGGGTCTGGACATTTCGCCGAACGAGATCGCGGTGACGCAGCAGCATCACGTGCTCCGGTGGCCCACTCGCCTCGAGAACTTCCAGCCGCACATGCACATGCGTGGCCGGGTGATGCAGATCGAGGCCATCTACCCCGATGGGAGACAGGAAATATTGAGTAGGGTCGCCAACTTCCAGTGGAACTGGCACGTCAATTACATCTACGCCGATGACGTCGCCCCGCTGCTTCCCGCTGGGACGACGCTCGTAGTTACGGCGTGGCACGACAATACGGCTGACAATCCGAACAATCCGGATCCGTCGCAGTGGGTCGGTTGGGGTGATCGCACCGTCGACGAGATGGCGCATGCGTGGATCGATGTCACGTACTTGAGCCAGGAGGACTTCGACGCGGAGTTGGCCAAGCGAGAACGAATGGTCGACGACCCGGCGACCGAGAACGGGAATCGGTAGAGTTTGCTGCATCACGCGGTCCTGACGGGCGGCCGAGAGGCGGCCGGGGGATTCAGTCCTCCGGCCGCTTTTCCGTTGCGTGGGCCTTGGTTTCAGGAAGGAATCCCATCCCTTCAACGCTTCTCGAGCCGCAGGAGTCCTAGTGGTTGGCGTCGATTTTCGCAGGCTTGATGCCGCTGGATCACTTCGAGACGACTGAGACCTTTCCCCCCCGACTTCGGGCATCGACTACAATGGCCAGCACCGCACGCGCTCTAGGTGGGGTTCTCGCGCTAGTCCTGCTTCCTGCCTGTTCGTCAGTCGGATCCGGCCCCGCGGCCGAACCGCCGCCACCGGTGCCCACTACGACCGGAAGAGAGGGGGACCCGACTACGGCCGACGGCATCTACACGCTCGCACAGGCGCGGCGGGGCGAGGACCTGTTCGAGGGCGTGTGCTCGGAGTGCCATGACGCCGCAGACTGGACCGAGGCGGGCTTCAAGGGGCGCTGGGAGGACTCGTCAGTCTTTCTGCTCTGGTACTTCATCAACGACCGCATGCCGTACGACGATCCGTGGAGCTTGTCGCGCCAGCAGGTGACGGACGTGCTCACGTACATCCTCCAGATCAACGGTCTCCGGGCGGGGGATACCGAGCTTGCGACGGATGACGACTCGATCGACGACTACTGGATCGCTTGGGGGAGTGGGACTCGGCCGCTCGAGAGCGGCTTGGGTGGTCCCGTCGCTACGAACTGATCGTCAGCTGGAAGCCGTCTGGATCGACGAGCGAGAACGAGCGGCCACCCCAGGGCATGTCCGCTGGCTCGGACTCGAGCGTGCCGCCCCGAGCCTTGATCGCGTCCGCGACGTCGTCGATGTCCTGCGACGTGGACAAGAAGATGCGGAATCCCACGCCCTTCACACGGTCGCGGCCCTTTGCCCAGTCGTCCTGGCCGATCATCAACTGCATCGATCCGGCGACCAATCGCGCACCCATGGCCTTACCGTCGTGTTCCCACGTCTCACCGACGGTGAAACCCACAATGTCGCAGTACCAAGCGAGGCTGGCGTCCAAATCGCCCACGGTGAGCATGGGCGAAATCGAGCGAAGCCGAAGAGTTTCGGGGGCGTTGCGCTCCGTTTGCGTGTTTACGTCGGATTCTGTGCTCATGGGGCCCTCCATCCGGTTTGCTCGGGTCGGTCGCGGTCCTCTCGCAGGATCGGACGACAACCATACGTTCAACGCCCGAACGAATCCATACCGATTTCTTACGATTTGAGACAGAAGCTCGAGGGACAACCCATCGAAGCCGCGCTACATCCAGACGGTGCGCAAGGTGGGATACCGACTCGAGTGCTAGATGGAGCGTGATTCTCGAATGATTCGATGACGAAGAGAGATGGAGGAGCTGGAGTGGATGAGGTGACATGTGGTCCTGACCTGGGTCAGGTGATGGCGCGTCGGGCTTCCCGGCGCCGCACTAGCGTGCTCGTCGCGGGGGCCGTGTTGTTCTCGACGGCGCCGGCTTCGGTCTCGGCGCAGCAAGCTCCGCCTCGGGTATTGGAGCTCACGCTGGAGGTGATGGTCGACCTCGCGCTCAGTAGCAGCTATCGGGTCCGGCGACTCAACCTCGGCATCGATCGTACCCGGCTGTACCTCAGTGCCCAGCAGGCACGATTGCGCTCACGTATCGACCTGGAGGTGTCGGCGCCCGACTTCCGGTCGATCTCCGAGAACCAGTGGAACTCCGCCCTGGGTCTGAACGAGATCGTCCATCAGAACTCACGACGCATGGAGGCGGAGCTTTCGATCCGACAGCCGGTGATCCTCTTCGGCTATCCGACGAACGGGTATCTCTCGCTCAACAATCGAGTATATCGATACGCGCAGATCCACGAGGACGGGGACCGCGACGTGCGGTACTACAACCGGGCCTTCGTTCGGTACACGCAGCCACTTTTTCAGCCCAACGAGTTGAAGAACGACCTGGAGGAGGCTCGGCTGGATCTCGAAGACACGGAGCTCGGCTTTTATGACGACGTGGTCGAGATCATCGACGACATCTCCGAAGACTATTTGGACCTCTTCGAGGATGCGTACGGGGAGCTCGTGAACGAGGCGCACGTCGCGAATCTCGAGGGGGCCGAAGCTGCGGTACTCCAGCTCCTTCAGATCGACACGAGCCGGACCATCGAGTTCGGTCAAATCCGAGTCGAGCTGGCCAACGCGAGGGAGCAGTTGCAGCAGTCGCGTAGCCAGTTTCGTCTCGAGGCGACGAGCTTGAAGACACGCCTCAACATTCCCGAGGCCGATTCGATCACGCTAGATCCCGTCATCGCGATTACGCCGCTTCCGATCGACGTCGAGACCGCGACACAGTTCGCGTTCGATTTGACTCCGCGCATGCGGCAACTGGACATCAACTATCGAGAGAACGAGATCCGCCTCGATCAAACGAAGGGCCGCGGCGGCATGCGGATCGACGTCAACCTCTCGTACGGGCGCGAGATGCAAGACCCCGTATTCTCCGCGATGTGGGGGCAGCCGACCAATACGTACACGATCGGCGTGGATGGCCGCATTCCTCTTTGGGATTGGGGAGAGCGGAAGTACCGCATCGAGGCTTCGCGGGTTTCCCTTCGGCAGACCGAGCTTCGCATCGAAGAAGTCGAGGCACAGATTCGAGCGAACGTGCAAAGCGAGATCCGAAACGTGTCGGAGTTTCAGGCCCGAGCACTTGCGATGGAGGAGAATCTTGGCCTGGCGACTCAGCTTTCACAGGGGAGTCTCGCTGGATACGAGCGGAGCGAGATCACTGCGGTCGATCTTCTCCAGAGCTTTCGCCGAGAATTGGACACGGCGGAAAACCTGTTGGATGCCTACATAGGGTGGCGCAACTCCATCCGGAGACTCCAAGTCCTGACGTTCTACGACTTCGAACAGGGGATCCCCGTTCTCGACCGCTTCGGAGTCGCGCTGGCCCCACCGTCCTAGCAGCCCGTGGTAGTAATAGAGTGGGCCGCGCGCAGGGGTCTCGCGAGACCTGGAGTAGGAACGACGACGAGTCGTAGCCGTAGCTACGGCGAGGAGGAGAGACGACGTCCAGGGCCGCGACCC
>JADFLD010000139.1 GCA_022564535.1 Gemmatimonadota bacterium | reverse complement strand
GGCGAGCCTCTCGATGGTCGGCCGACGTTTGGACCGCGATTTCTCGACGTTCCCCGCGACACCCGTGACTCTTCCGCCCTACAGCCTTCTGTCGTTGGGGGGTGAGTGGCGAATCTTCGGAGGGGGGGGCGGACGACCGAGCCTGGCGATTCAGTTGCGAGGCGAAAACCTTCTGGATGAGTCGTACGAGGAGGTTCTTGGCTTTTCGGCACCGGGACGCGGACTGTACGTGGGCGGGCGGGTCGGCCTGGGCGGCCGCCCCTGACCTTGGTGGCCGGATGCCTCACCGGCGAATTCGAGTCCCGTCCTCCAACTGGTACAGAATCTCGATGGTTCGGTAGTCCTGGGCGCTCAGAGATGTCGCGGTGTTCGTTGGATACATGACATCCCGTCGTGCGTTGCTGTGTTGCAAGCCGAGCGCGTGCCCCATTTCGTGCGCCGCCGTGAGTCGGACCTGTCGCGAATCGGCGGTCCTGCCCGGGCGGTAGGGGTCTTGTGAGACGAGTTCTATGGACATCACGGTCAGCCCTGCCGCGGGTGACCATTGGGTTCGGGTCACACCGATTTGGGACCCACTCAGGCTACGACTCCAGATGACCGTGAAGCGCGGATTCCGGTCGCCCCGAAGATCGGTAAGAATCGTGAAAGGCCTTCGGCTCCATAGCCGTATCCCGAGCGCGGCTGCGCGCTGCAGCTCCCGCGCCTCGGCGCGCCCGACAGACTCTGGCAGGGGCACGTGGACCACGAGCGTTCCTTCGAAGTCTTTCCACCTCTGTAGACGGATCTCTTCTCTTCGCTCGAGCTCCGCGCACAGGTAGCCGACGTCGACGCACACGTCCGACGCATTCAACGTCGGAGCGACGCGCGGCTCGCCGACAGCGGGGCCGGCAAGACCAGTATCCGACTCGCACGTTTGGTCGAGCGGAGCGCACCGAATTTCTGAGCTTCCGGACGTTAGGCGTTCGCGAAGTAATCCGAAGGCTCCCACACCCATGAGGAGGAGGGCCAGGACGCTCAGACGGCGCGGTCGTGTGGATACACGCGGCTTCACAGGCTTCAGCTCGGCGTGACGGGCTCGAACTCGGCGGCGGTCAAGCTACGACATGCCTTTCGACCCCGAAAGCGAGGCGGCTCAGGAACGTGTCGAATGCGTCTGTGTACTTATGGCACCCCTGCTCGGGGGCCAGGTGGGACGTGGCGCCCTTCGTGGCTTCACGATCGATGCGTGCGAGAAGCGAGGGTGGCGTGCAAGAAGCCGAGCAAGAGAAGGGCGTGGTGGCGGAGATGCTCCGTAGGGAGCGTCGGTCACGGAGCGGTCGTTGGCGCGACGGCCTGGGAGACTGGGCGAAGTCGATCGCGGTCGCCATCCTACTCTTTCTCTTCGTTCGCACTTCGGTCGTCGAAGCCTTCAAGATCCCCACATCGAGCATGGAGGGGACGCTCCTCGTCGGTGACTTCCTTCTGGTCAACAAGGCCGTCTACGGCGCCAAGGTCCCTGGTACCGCGCTGACGCTTCGACCGTTCTCCGAGCCAGCGCGTGGTGACGTGATCGTGTTTCATCCGCCGCACCAGCCGGAGAAGAATTACGTCAAGCGTCTCGTGGGTGTTCCCTCAGACACGCTCGAGATGAGGGACAAGCAGTTGTACCGCAACGGCGCCCTCGTCTATGAGCCGTATGGGCGGTACGTCGACCGTCGCGGAGACGCGGCGCATCCCGACATGGAATGGCAGGCGAACCACCTCATCGCGTCACAACGGAGTCGGTATCAGCCGACTCGGGATAATTGGGGGCCCCTGGTCGTTCCTGCCGGGCGTTACTTCGTCCTGGGAGACAACCGTGACAACAGCGAGGATTCTCGCTACTGGGGGTTCGTCAAACGCGACCAGATTCGAGGGCGTCCGTGGCTCGTCTACTACTCGTATGAGCCTTCGTTTGCGCGCTCCAAGTCGTGGCTGGCCCGGGTGCGCTGGTCCCGGTTGGGGACGGTCATCCACTGATCGGACGCCTCCGATTCCACGCGGCATCCCGCCCGACAAAGAGAGCAGCGGTTGCGCGTTTCGGACATCGTTGAGATCCTAAGCGGGGCTTCGATCGGACCTCGTGCTGTGTCGCCTCTCTCGAACCCACCCACTTACCGGCTTAGATGACCTTCTCCTCCCGCCGACCATCCTCTCGGGAAGGCTCGCTGGATCAGTACCTGAAGGAGATTAGCCAGTATCCGCTCATCGATCGCGCGGAGGAGGCGCGTCTCGCCAAGCTCATCCACAAGGGCGAAGAAGAAGCCCTCAACAAGCTGGTCCGGTCCAACCTCCGTTTCGTCGTCTCCGTCGCCAAGAAATACCAGAACCAGGGCGTGCCCCTGTCCGACCTGATCAACGAGGGCAACCTCGGCTTGATTCGCGCGGCCCACAAGTTCGACGAGACGAAGGGCATCAAGTTCATCAGCTACGCCGTGTGGTGGATTCGTCAGGCGATCCTCCAAGCTCTGGCAGAGCAGAGCAGGATCGTGCGCGTCCCCCTCAACCGCGCGGGTGCGTTGTACCGGATCGGGCGTCGAAGCTCGACGCTGCTTCAGGAACTCGGACGGGAACCGACCGTTGGCGAGATCGCTGAGGATCTCGATGTGTCCAAGGAAGAGATCGAGAGGACACTGGCGATCTCTCACTCGCATCTTTCCCTCGACGCGCCGATGACCCCGGGCGAGGACAACCGGCTTCTCGACTACCTTCCCGACCAGTATTCGCCGGGACCGGAGGACGAGACCTTCGAGCACGCGCTTCAGGACACCATCGAGGACGCGCTGTCTACATTGAAGGAGCGGGAGGCGAAGATTCTCCGACTCTACTTCGGTCTCGATGACCAGGACCCGATGACTCTGGAGCAGATCGGCGAGATCCTCGGCATCACTCGGGAGCGCGTGCGCCAGATCAAGGAGAAGGCTTTGGCGCGCCTCCGGCATGCATCGCGCGCGCGTTTCTTGGAGACGTATCGCTGACAGATTTTCGAGTGTGTGCGGACTCCGAATATCCGCCCTGGGAGAGGCCGGGCGGCCGTTGACGGCCTTTCGCTTCTCGGATATTCTTTAAAGCTCTTTTGGAAAGCGCCTTTTTGCATATGCAGGCATGAGAACGTACACACCGAAAGCTGAAGATATTGAGCACCATTGGTGGCTCGTCGATGCGGCCGACAAGACACTGGGTCGACTCGCCACCGAAATCGCTCGGGTCATTCGCGGCAAGCATAAGCCGATGTACACGCCGCACCTGGATACCGGCGATAACGTCGTGGTCATCAACGCCGAGAAAGTTCGCCTGACGGGTAGAAAGGCCGAACAGAAGACTTATTTTCGCCACTCCGGATACATGGGCAACGAGAAGCATATCCCCTTCCGACGCATGATTGAGACGCACCCAGAACGGGTGATCGAGCTCGCGGTGAAGGGTATGTTGCCAAAGAATGCTCTGGGTAGGGTTCTGAGGAAGAAACTGAAGGTTTATGCGGGCACGGATCATCCCCACCAGGGTCAGCAGCCCGAGCCCCTGGACATCGGAAGAGGGTTATCAGCGAATGGCCGGTGAAGTGAAAGATCAAATCCAGACCGTCGGGCGCCGCAAACGTGCGGTTGCTCGCGTCCTGCTACGTCCAGGTACTGGCGAGTGGATCGTAAACGGTCGCTCGATGCAGGATTACTTTCCGCGGCCGACCCACCAGATTCGTATCGAAGAGCCGCTCAAGCTCACGGGCCTCGAGGGGACCTTCGACGTGAGGGTTCGCGTGCATGGCGGAGGCCTCACAGGTCAGTCCGACGCGGTGCGAATGGGGCTGTCGCGGGCGCTCCTGGTGCACGACGAAGAGTTGCGTGCGACGTTGCGTGCGAAGGGGATGCTGACCCGAGACGCTCGTCAGGTCGAGCGCAAGAAGCCGGGCCGGCCCAAGGCTCGCAAGCGGTTCCAGTTCTCCAAGCGTTAGTCGGTACCGAAGCACCCTACGACGTCGGCTTGGGCCGCGTCGCATCCTGACCGGGGCGTATATCGGCCCCACATCGAAAGACGACACACATGTCTGACATACGTCTCGACCAGTTGCTAGAGGCCGGAGTGCATTTCGGCCACCAGACGCGGCGTTGGAATCCGAAGATGAAGCCGTTCATCTTCGCCGAGCGCAACGGCATTCATATCATCGACCTGCGCAAGACGCTCGACCGTCTCAAGATCGCGCAGCAGGCGGTGCGCGAGGTGGTCCTTCGCGGGGAACGGGTGCTCTTCGTATGTACCAAGAAGCAGTTGCGCTCCGCCGTGGAGTTGGAGGCTCAGCGGAGTGGCTCCTTCTGGGTGACCGAGCGATGGCTCGGTGGAATGCTGACGAACTTCCAGACGATCCGCCAGCAGATTCGGCGTCTCAAGGAGCTCGAGCGTGGCACTGAGGAGAACGCATACGAGTTCTACACGAAGAAAGAGCGCCTCATGCTCGAGCGCGAGCGGTTTAAGCTGGACCGGTACCTCGTCGGAGTGAAGGACATGGGGCGCCTGCCTGGCGCCCTGTTCGTCATCGATGCGCGGCGAGAGCTGATCGCAGTCAAGGAGGCCGTGAAGCTCGGGATCCCGGTCATCGCCATCACGGACACGAATGTGGATCCGGACCTGATCGACTACCCGATTCCAGGCAACGATGACGCCATCCGTTCGGTTACGCTGATCGGTAAGGCGATCGCCGACTCGATCGTGGTGGCCGGCAAGGAGGTCCCGGACGACGAGCGTCGGCGTCGAGACGACGCGGAGGTAACTACGTACTCCACCGAGACAGGGGAGACGACCGAGAAGGAGGCGCCCAAGCGTCGCCGGCCCCGTCGCAAGCGCCGCCTCCCGCCTGAGGTGATCGCTGGATCACCAGCCCCCGACGCTGCTTCAGGCGAGGCGCAGGAGGCCGGCGCGGATCCTGCCGCAGAGCCGGAGGCGGAGGCAGGCGCCGAAGTCTCGGACGAGGTTGTTTCGGCAGCGGAGGAGGCTCCCGAGGCGGCGGAAACGACGGACGATTCGAAGAAGGAAGATTAGGGCAGGGCCGCCTCCGATCCATCTGGCCCCGACGAGAGGCGGATTCGGGCCGGCGGGTGAACCCTGGCCTGACAGAGGCGGCATCGGGCCCGAGCTTCGGGCCCGCCGCCTCTTTTCACGACCCGGCAAGAGCCGGGGTGATTTCGAGAGAGTGCCTGATGAGTGAAGCGACGATGATAAGTGCGAAGGACGTAAAGCAGCTCCGCGACCGCACCGGCGCGGGCATGATGGACTGCAAGAGGGCTCTGGTGCAAACCGAGGGAGATTTGGAAAAGGCTGTCGATCTGTTGCGCGTTACAGGCGCCCAGAAGGCTGAGAAGCGGGCGGAAAAGACCGCGAATGAGGGCGTTATCGGCAGCTATATCCACTTTGACAACCGAACGGCGGTGATCGTGGAGGTGAACTGTGAGACCGATTTCGTCGCCAACACGGACGACTTCAAGAACCTCGCCCGTGATCTCGCGATGCACATCGCGTCCACTGCGCCGATGTCCATCTCTTCCGACGAGATCGACCCAAAGGTCATCGAGCGCGAGAGGGCCGTATATCTCGAGCAGGTGAAAGCCGAAGGGAAGCCCGAACACATCGTCGACAAGATCGTAGACGGAAAGCTGCAGAAATTCTTTAAACGGAATACGTTGCTGGCGCAGCCGTGGGTAAAGGACCCCGACAAGACCATCGCGGAACTCATCACCGAGGTCTCGTCACGCACCGGTGAGAAGATAGAGGTCGCACGCTTCGCACGGCTCAAGGTTGGCGAACAGGCGTAACTCCTCGGGCCGCGAGCAGGAAAGGCAATGGTTAAGGACAGTTCGACACTTCGGTACAAGCGCGTTCTTCTCAAGCTCTCGGGTGAGGCGCTCGCGGGTGATCGAGGATTTGGTATCGAGCCCGCCGTAGTGGACCGGTTGACCGACGACATCGAGGGTCTCGTCGAGATGGGGGTGTTGCTGGGTATCGTCATCGGGGTCGCCGCCGTGATCTCCACGATGTCCGTCGGTCGCGGCGCCCAGCAGGTCATCACCTCCCAGATCGAGTCACTCGGCACCAACCTGCTGTTCGTGCGTCCTGCCGATTCGGGTCAGGGGGCGGCATCGACACTGACCATGGAAGACGCCGAGGCCCTGATCGACTCTCTGTTCGCGCCGTCGATAACCGCCGTCGCCCCTGAGATCGGTACTTCGGCCCAGATAGTTGCAGGGAGGG
>JADFLD010000138.1 GCA_022564535.1 Gemmatimonadota bacterium | reverse complement strand
TGGATTGCAGGTTCGAGCAAGCTCCGAAACGGCTTCGTGCCGAAGCGGTCGTGCGCATCGACCCAGCCCGCCACCGCGCCGGGAACGCTCACGGCGAGGCCGCCCGACTGGGGGACTTCGTCGAAGCCAGCGGCCGCGAAGAATTCCGGCGTGGCCAAGGCGCCGGAGCGTCCACTCGCGTTGAGGGCCGTGACCTCGCCGGTTTCGCCGTCGTAGAAGATCCCGAACGCGTCTCCACCGATTCCGTTCATGTGAGGGCGCACGACAGCCAGCACGGCAGCCATCGCGATGATGGCGTCGGTGGCCGTGCCCCCGTCCTTGAGCACCGTCAGGCCGGCCTGGGCCGCGAGCGGGTGTCCGGCGGACACCGCACCCGTAGTTCCCCGCACATCCGGCCGATTCTGGGGCGCGTAGCTTGTCGTCGAAAAGGTGCGGACGTCGTCGGGGCGCGCGTCCGATGTCGTGCATGCGGCCGCGAGGGCGAGCGTAGCGGCGAATGTGATTCGTATGCGGGACTGGTGCATGGTGGCGTCTCTTTTCGACGGGGTCCGGTCAGGAATCGCTCACGTTGCGGTGCGTTGTGGCGTGACGCCAGGGGCCGGTGGTGGGCCCACTCGCGCACGGTTATCGTTGGGCCCGTTTGGAATCCGATCCGAGAGCTGTCACCTGTGCAAGTCGTTGCGCCTCCGGCTGAATTTCGAGTCGATGGCAAGTCGCCGATGCGGCTCGCACTCGTCATCGCGTCCGCGCACGCGCTGAACGACGCCTACGCTTCGTTCGTTCCCGCTCTGCTCCCGCGGATCATGAACGACATGGGGCTCTCGATCGCGCTGGCCGCGACGCTGGCGGTCACGTTCTCGATCGCTGGGTCGCTCCCCCAGCCCATTTTCGGATATCTGGCGGACCGTCACGGACGTCGAGTCTTCGCGGTGCTGGGCCCCGTCCTGTCCGGCACCTTCATCGCGCTGATGGGCTGGGCTACCGGCTTCTGGATGCTCGTCGCCTTCCTGACCCTCGCGGGGATCGGAAGCGCTGCCTTTCATCCTCCAGGTGCTTCCTACGCGGTGCGTGTTTCAGAAGGGAAGGGGGGAGGGGCACGCTACTCGATCTTCTCGTTCGGTGGCTCCGTCGGTTTCGCGCTCGGTCCGTTGGTCGCCGTGGGGCTCGTCCAGACGCGCGGGATGCACGGCCTGTGGGTCGCGATGCTGCCCGTCGTCCTCCTGGCTCCGCTCATCTTCCTAGGGCTCCCGAGTGGACGCGCGGAGACGCGGGCACGTTCGCGACCGCCGCCGCCGCCGCCGGGTCAGGTTCTGAAGCACCTGCGCGGACCCTTGGGATACATCTTCGGCATCAGCGCGACGATGGCGTTCGTGCAACGCGCCTTCCTCATCATGGAGCCGATCATCGTCGCCGACGCCGGCGGCTCCGAGACGCTGGGTGCGGTCGCCCTGACGGTGTACCTGGGAGCCCAGGCGTTCGGAACGGTCGCGGGGGGCCTGCTTGCGGACCGCGTGGACCGTCGGCTCCTACTGGCCCATCTATGCTTCTGGGGATTCCTCGCGCACCTCCTTGCCGTTTGGCTGGGCCCCTACGGGACCTTGGGTTTGTTCGCGACCGGACTCGCCGGATTTCTGGGGATGGCGACGCTGCCGCCCATCGTGGTGATGGCGCAGGAGATCGTGCCCAGCGGGACCGCGGTGACCTCGGGAATCGTCATGGGACTCGCGTGGGCGGTGGGCTCGGTGGCGGTGCTCGGGACGGGCGCCTTGGCGGATGTGATCGGACCCCAGGCCGCGACGCTCGCCTCCTTCCCGGTCGCGCTCCTCGCCGTGGGCCTGGCGCTCAGCCCGGCCTTGGCCCGGTCGGTGCACGCGGGCGCCGCAGGCGGATCGTTCACTGCGTCCGTGGACTGACGGACCCTCGACGATGCCCTTCCGTCTCTCGCCTCCGCGCGACAGGAAGCTCTATCGCCTCGTGAAGAAGGCCGAGACCGTCCATCTCGTGAAGGGCCGGTCTCTCTATGTTGCGGGGGATCCGGCGAGGGACGTCTTCCTGGTACGGACGGGGTTCATGCGGCTCGTGCTTCCGGGCATGGAGCCGAGTCGCGCAGAGCGCACCGTCGCCGTGGCCTTGCCTTGGGAGGTGTTTGGAGACGAGGCTCTCACGGAGGGACGGCGCAGGTACGGAGCGGTCGCGGGGTCGGCGTGCACGGTGAACGCGCTCCCCAAGGTGGAGGTACTCCGAGGTCTCAAGACCGCCAAGAGCAGTCTGGACGCCTACCTGGAAGGCCAGGAGCAGGAGCTGCACCGGCTCCGGCACGCGCAGGGTGGCTCTCGGGGCCCGAACACGGGGCAACGGCTCGCCGAGGTGCTCATCGACATCGGCAGACGCTGCGGCGAGCCCATGGGGTGTGGTACCCGCCTCTCCGAAAAGCTCACTCATCAGGTGCTGGCGGATCTCGCTGGTGCACATCGGGCGACGGTCACGACGTTGCTCAACGATTGGTTGTACGAAGGGGTTCTCGGTGAGGCGCCTGGCAAGCGCTTGGCCATCCGTAAGCCCGCGGACCTCTGGGTTCTTGCGGGGTATGATCCACCCTCGAAGGGGCCCCCGAAATAGGGGGCCGCGCGTTGACCTCCGAAGCTGTCACGCTAGGTTTTAGCGCTTTTCCACTTGCGGCCGTGTCGCAAGGACCCTTTCAGAACACCAAAATGTCCCAGCGTCATCCAGGAGCCCGCCGGACGACCCACACGTCGAGTGACGAGCCCGACGATATCTTCATCGCCCGGATCTTCGGTCTCGGGAAGTGGTCGCAGGCCAATCAGCAGCTCCTCACGGTCCTCGGAGTCGTCGCCGTCATCGTCGTCGCCGGCCTGATGTACTACTCGAGCTATAGCGCGCAGCTGCACGAGCAAGCGGCTCAACAGCTGGAGGTGATCCATGGTTCGATCAGAATCAGGGACACCGAGGGCGCCAAGATCGATCTGGCGACCTTCCTCGACCGTTTCGGGACTACATCGTACGAGGGCGAGGCGCGGCTGATGCTGGGAGAGTTGTATCTGGAGAGCGGTGATCCTCAGCAGGCGCTCGCCGTGCTCGGCCCGCTCGGGTCGTCACCGCGTTCGCCCATCGAGTTCCAGGGTGCTGCGCTCCTCGGGGCGGCCTACGAGCAGGAAGGACGCTGGGATGACGCCGAGGCGACGTACCTGACCATCGCCAACCGTTCCGACCTCGGCTTCCAGGTCCGCGACGCGCTGATGGCTGCCGCACGAATCCGGGGCGATCAGGGCGATGGCGAGGGTGCGATCGAGCTCTATGAGCGCATGATCGATGAGCTTGAAGAGAATTCTCCTGACCGCGGCATCTACCAGATGCGCATCCAAGAGATTCGGAGCGCCTCGAACACCTGACAGGGTCCGAGCACATAGCGGCAGTGGATCCTTCCGCGGATCGCTTCCGGCGACTTCGTATAATAGATATTATGTTAGGTCGGAGCGAGATCAGGCAAACCGCCGTTCCCCCTCTACCGCAGCGGGGCGCCCCTACCGAACCCGGTATTGCCAGGGCTCCACGGCCTGGACACGAACGGTGGCCGTGCCTGTTTCGACCATCCCGAGGCGAATCGCGGCGGCGTACGACACGTCGATGATGCGTCGGTCCGGATCCGCGAAGGGTCCGCGGTCGTTCAGCCTCAGCAGCAGCGTGCGACCGTTGGCCAGATTCGTGACGCGCACCCACGTCGGGATCGGCAAGGTGCGGTGCGCCCCGGACAGCGCGTACATGTCGAACGGTTCGCCGCTGCTCGTGGGGCGCCCGTGAAACTTCTCGCCGTACCACGACGCGATTCCTCGCTCATCGTAGCCATACGACGTGTCCAGTATCCGATAGGTGTGCCCACTCTGCTCGTACTCCGCCATGTTTCCGCCCCGGCTGGCGGGCTCGTCGTACGGGACCCCATCCGGGAAGTCCTCTGGCGGCGGCGGCGGATTCTCGAGCGAGGGCGAGCCGATCATGGTGCACCCCGCGACGACCAAGACTCCAACGAACAACGCTAGTCGTTTAGCCCTTTCCATCCCTTCACCTCCTTGTATGCCTTCTTCACGAAGCTGCGCTGCTTCTTCGGCTTCAGACGAGCTAAGTAGCCATTGACAAACCGTTTGTCATCGGTGACCTCACGCAGAATCTGTACTCCTTCGGGCGACTCGGGGATGGCGTCGTCCTCCGCCTTCAGTTCGATCTCCAGGAGCGAGAGTCCCTCCAGTGGCCCGAAGAAGCGATCGAGCTCCCAAGGACCCAGCTTCCAGCGCATTTTCTCGATCGTGCGTTCTTCCGCCGCCAGGAAGAGCGCTTGGGCGACGTCTTCCGGGATGACGGCTTCGACCTCGCTGCGACGGATGCCCTCTCCACTCTTGCACGTGAGGACCGGGCCGCGCGGCTCCCCGAACCGAATGCGGACCGAGGGCTCGCCATTCCGGACGTAGCCCTGCCGCAGATGGTGGCCCGTACCGAGCTGGAACCAGAGCGATTCGGCCACGCGCACCAGGAAGCGCCGCTCGATCTCCCATCCCATCGGAGGCCCCTACCCTCCCGGCTTCCGACCCAGCACCGCGATGCGTCTGCGGAGGAGTGGGACCACAGGCTGGAGAATGCGCTCGGCGATGCGTAGACCCGGTAGGTGAGACTCAGCGTAGTAGGCCTTCTCGATTTCAAAGCCCGCGTTCGTCAACAAACTCTTCATGTCGGCCATCGATTTGTAGTCCACGTGGCTGATGTCCCGCTTGAGAATGATATCGTGGTTCTTCAGGACTTCCAGGATGTGGCCCCGGTGGGGTGTCCAAGTCGAGAATCTGCCCCCTGGGGCGAGGACCCGGAAGGCCTCGCGAGCCACGCTTACGGAGTCTTCGGGATACAGGTGCTCGAACAGATCGGCGGCGAGCACTACGTCGTAGGCATTGGACTCGAGGCCTGTATTGCCCGCGTCCGCACAGAGAAATCGCATATTTTCGTGCGGTGAGTCTTCCAGGCGTTGTGCGCAGATTTCGATCGATCGTTCGCTGAAATCGACGCCGACGACCTCCCGCACGCCCTCCGCCAGCGCGAAGCCGAACGTTCCCCATCCGCAGCCGAAGTCGGCCACCCGGTCATCGGGTCCTGGACGATGTAGGGCGAGTACCTTCGCAACGCGATACTTTTGGAACGCGCTCTCATGGTCGGTGAGATGCGCGGTCCTGCGATTCTCGAAGTAGTCGCTGGAGTCGTAGAACTCCTTGCCGATCCGAGCCTCGGCCACTAGAGCCGACCAAGAAGGTCCTGGATCCGAAGCCACCAGACCCTCCAAATGGCCTCGCGCACGATCCGTTTCGACATCTTCGATTCGCCAGTATCGCGCTCCGTGAACAGGATCGGTGATTCGACCAGCTTGAAGCCCGCGCGCCAGGCACGAAACTTCAGCTCGATCTGGAAGGCGTACCCGTTAGACCGTACGCGATCGAGCTTCACTTTTTCGAGTACGGAGCGCTTCCAACCGTTGAACCCTCCGGTACCGTCACTCACCGGCATGCCGGTAATGATTCGGGCGTAGCGACTGCCGAAGTAGCTGATGAGGAGCCGGCTCATGGGCCAGTTGGAAACCGTGACCCGGCCGTCTACGTAGCGGGAGCCGATGACCACATCGGCCTCGTCCAGCTTCGAGATGAGGGTCGGAAGCGCGTCCGGTGGGTGTGAAAAATCTGCGTCCATCTCGAAGAGGATGTCGTACCCCTCGTCGAGGCCGTAGTAAAATCCCGCCAGATACGCCCGCCCCAGACCCTGCTTGCCCGAACGGTGGAGCACGTGAACGCGGGGTTCTTCGGCCGCCAGTGCGTCGGCGATCGCGCCGGTTCCATCTGGCGAAGCGTCATCCACGACGAGCACGTCGATGCGGTCGTCCTGCTCCAGGACTCGGGGAACGATCCTGGGCAGGTTCTCCGCCTCGTCGTAGGTCGGGATGATGACCAGGATGCGAACGTCAGTCACGGGACGTGGGTGCTCCGTCGGCGGTCGTGATATGGCGTGTCCAAAAGGCAGCGGCAGGGATGACTTCAACCACGGTGGTCCAGATGCGAGCGATCACAGCGACGGCGCCCGCTGCCCCGGGGCCCAACTGTGGGGAAAGTAGCGCCAGGAGAGCCCCCTCCCGAACGCCGATTCCCGCCGGCGCGAATACCATAACGTATCCCAGAACGTATGCGGCGGCGAACGCCGAGGCGGTCGGCACGACTTGAGCTTCGAG
>JADFLD010000137.1 GCA_022564535.1 Gemmatimonadota bacterium | reverse complement strand
CTCTGCGAACCAGTGAACTTCACCGCCGATCCGTGGGGCCATCCTGACCCCTGAGTTGCAGATCACTCAGAAGGTCACCATCCACGGTTCGCCAGCCATCTCTCCCTGGGCCACGTGGTGGTAGCTCATCTGGCTGGTAACCAGCACGAGTGTCTCGCCGCCGGCTTCGAAGGCGACCACCGGAGTATCGTCGGACACTTCGCGTCCTCGACGTGCGCTTCGAAGCGGCTTCCATTCCGGGTTCCGTAGCGGAACGAAGTTCGGCTCAGCCCAGAGCAGCGCCCGCTCCGTGTCGAACCCCTCGGCCACAGGCATGTCGGGGTCCGGTGGGACCTGAGTGAATCGCTGCGCCCTGGCCTCTGTCACGAGCATCGTCCAAGCGACGAAGGCGAACGTCGCCGCACGCAGAGAGATCGACCCAACCGACAACCCCCTAGGTCGAGAATCCCAGGACATATCTCGTTGCATGTGTGCTCCATGGTGTTATCTGGCTTGGCGATGGTTTCCCGACCAATACATGGGGCGAGAATACGGATCCCGAAAGGACGCGGATGGGCCGAACGCGCGGCGCACCCTACTCGTCCAGAGGTTCCCTAGCCGCGGCGCTTCCCGTAACGGCGCCGCCGAGGCCGCGAGCTGCTCGCCTCCTCCTCGTTCTTGGCTTTCTTGGCCTTCTTCGCGGCCGCTCGGGTCCGGTCCTCCGCCTTCTTGGCACGAATCGCAGCGATGCGCGCGCCACGCGGCACCTCCAGCGGCGCGTCGGGGGTCGCGCCGTAGGCGAACCCCTCCAAACGCACCCTCCGGATGTTCGATCCCACGGCCCGCTCGATGCGCTTGAAGTCGGCCTCGTCCTCCGGAGCCAAGAGCGTGAGCGCCTCGCCGGTCGCCGAGGCACGGGCCGTGCGTCCGATGCGATGGATGTAGTCGTCCGGAACCTTCGGTACGTCGAAGTTCACCACGTGCCCGAGGGCCTCGACGTCGATGCCGCGGGCCGCGATATCCGTGGCCACCAGGACTCGGAAGTCTCCCGCCTTGAAGCCGGCGAGCGCCCTCGTGCGCTGGGCCTGAGACCGGTTGCCGTGGATGCGTTCCGCGGAGATGCCCTGGCGGTTGAGGAGCTTCGCCACCCGGTCCGCCCTGTGCTTCGTGCGCGTGAAGACCAGCGCATCATCGATGTGTCCACCCTGTAGGAGGTCTACCAGCAGCTCGCCCTTCAGAGCCGCGG
Organism: Gemmatimonadota bacterium; assembly: GCA_022564535.1. Next base: position 5,072 of record JADFLD010000137.1, on the reverse strand, counting down.
CGACCGGGTACACAGCCTGGACGACACCTTTCGCCGTCGCGCCCCGCGGCTGGAGAGCGATCTTGGCCGGCTTCCGAAGGATCTCTTGCGTCAGCTTCTCGATGGCCGGGGGCATCGTGGCGCTGAAGAAGAAGGTCTGCCGCGGCTTGGGGATGTGCCGGAGAATGCGCTTGATGTCCGGAAGGAAACCCATGTCCAGCATCCGGTCCGCTTCGTCCAGGACCAGGAACTCGAGCCCAGACAACGTCGCGTAGTCATACTGGAAGTGGTCCAGAAGCCGCCCCGGGGTGGCGATGATGACGTCGGCACCCTGTCGGAGCGCGGTTTCCTGAGGCTTCATGCCCACGCCGCCATAAACCGCGGCGGCCTTCAGCCCCGTGTACCTGGCGAGGCCCTTCAGGTCGTCCAGAATCTGGAGGGCGAGCTCTCGGGTGGGTGCCAGCACCAGCGCTCGGGTCGTGCCTCGGCGACGGTCCATCAATTGGTGCAGTATGGGCAGCAAGAATGCCGCCGTCTTACCACTCCCCGTGGCTGCACAGGCAAGGAGATCCCGGCCCTCGAGTGCGCGGGGAATCGCTTGTGCCTGAATCGGCGTGGGTCGTACGAAGCTCAGGCTATCGACGCCTCTCAGGAGGGTCGGGTGCAGCTTAAGTGCAGAAAATGCCAAGGTATTGTCCGGGTTGTGAAGCGCACAACAGGCCGGCCGGAACATCCGGCTCGATAAGCTGGCGCAGAGTACTCGCGAGTACTGGCCCTCGGAACTGAAGCCCCAGGCGCTCGTATCGCAGCCCTTAGAGTAATCAAAGATCGTCACGAGCGGTACTGGGGCACGCCAGATCATTCATCACCTCCACACAGAGCCTGACTCGGAGGCCGGTAGCTATGGTGGACGGCCTGATTCTTCCTGCCCCGAGCGCGCCTCGATGTGCGCTCGGCGTCCGGGTGGTGCGCGTCGCGGCGGCCTTGCTCGCCGGCGCGCCACGGCCCGCCAAGCTCCTCTGAAAGCAGTACCTTCTCCCGACGGGACGACGACGGGCGCCACCACCGTCTCGCGGGCGCAGTCTTAGGCGGATTCCGGAGGAGTAGAGACCTTGGCGAGTACGAAGCCAAAGGAGCGCGAACAGACGGCCGCACGGACCCGAGACGGCACGCGCAACGGATTCATCGTGCCCATTGGTGGTGCCGAAGAGAAGATCGGCGACAGCCGTATTCTCACCCGTTTCGTGGAATTGTGCGGCGGTCAGGACGCGCACATCGTCGTCATCCCGACCGCGTCCGAGCTGGACGACACGGGCGCCCGGTACGAGGAGGTATTCAGCCGCCTCGGTGCCGGCCGCGTCCAGGCGCTGCCGATCAAGGTCCGTGAAGACTGTGAGCGGGAGGACTGGCTGGAGGCCCTGGCGTCTGCCGACGGAATCTTCATGACCGGCGGCAATCAACTCCGGCTGTCCACGATCCTGGGTGGCACCCCGGTCGCACGCGGCCTCCGGGAGGCCAGCGCACGCGGAGCCCACGTCGGAGGGACCTCGGCGGGCGCTGGATTCATGTCGGAGCACATGATCGCCTTCGGGGGCGAAGGCCTGCTTCCACGTGCCGGCCTCGTGACGATGGCTCCGGGGCTGGGGCTCACGAACCGAGTCGTCGTAGACCACCACTTCGCCGAACGGGCTCGATTGGGCCGTCTGCTGACGGCCCTGGGCCTGAATCCGTTCGCGGTCGGACTGGGCCTGGACGAAAATACGGCAGCCTTTATCGGCCCCGACGACGTACTGGAGGTCGTCGGAAGTGGCTCCGTCACGATCGTCGATCCCGCAGACATCGAGTATTCCAATCTCTACGCGCGCTCCGAGGGAGAACCCATCTGCCTCGTGAACGTCCGCATCCACTTCCTCGTGGACGGATGGTCCTTCGACTTGAACACCCGCGAGGCTTCGCACCACCAAGTGCTTCCCGCCTAACCCGCCATGAAATTCGTCGAACGCTCTGTCTATGTCGGTCCAAGCCTGTACGCATCGTTCCCGGTCATCCGATTCCGGGTCGACCTGGGCCCCCTCGAGGCCTGGCCGTCGCTCCGGCTCGGGGAAGCGTTCGTCGAACATCTCCTCGAAGCCCTCCCGGGTCTCCGGGAGCACGGGTGTTCCTATGGTGAGCCGGGAGGATTCGTCCGCCGTCTCACCGAGGACGAGGGCACGTGGCTGGGGCACATCCTGGAACACGTCGCCATCGAGCTCCAGAACATGGCCGGAGAGGACGTCACCTTCGGCAGGACGCGCGGAACCGGAGCGGAGGGCGAATACGACGTCGTCTACGAATACGACGACCGCAAGGTCGGCCTCGCCGCCGGCCGACTGGCCAGATCGCTCTTGCTCGCGCTCCTGCCCGACGAGGCACGGGAGGGCGTCGAAGATCTCCCCGAGGACTTCGACTGGGAGGACGAGCGCGACACGTTCATTCGCTTCGTCCAGCGCAACGCGTTCGGACCCAGCACCGCGGCCCTCGTTCGTGCGGCGAGGGAACGGGACATCCCCTGGCTCCGGCTGAACGAGGATTCGATGGTGCAGTTCGGCCACGGGCGCTGGCAGCAGCGGATTCAGGCCACCGTGACATCCCAGACTTCGCACATCGCGGTGGAGATCGCGTCGGACAAGGAAGAGACGAACAATATCCTCGGTGATCTCGGACTCCCCGTTCCGGAACAGAGGCTGGTGCATGGCGCGCGTGACGCCGTCCGGGCCGCAGAACGCATCGGCTATCCCGTCGTAGTCAAACCGCTCAACGCCAACCACGGTCGAGGCGTCTCCCTGGATCTCAACGATGCCGAGCACGTCGAGATCGCCTTCGAGAAGGCTCGCGAGCACTCCAGTGCCGTACTGGTCGAGTCCTTCGCCCTCGGGTTCGATCACCGGATGCTCGTCGTGAACGGCGACCTGGTCGCGGTATCGAAACGAGTGCCTGGCCACGTCGTCGGCGATGGGAAACAGTCGATCGAGGAGCTCGTCGAGGAGGTCAACCGTGACCCACGTCGGGGGATCGGGCACGAGAAGATCCTCACGCGCATCGAGCTCGACTACCAGGCCACGCGGCTACTCGAGCTTCCCGGGTACACGGCCGAGACGGTTCCACCCGACGGTGAGATCGTCTACCTCCGCTCCACCGGCAATCTCTCCACCGGGGGCACGTCCATCGACCTGACCGACGTCATCCACCCGGACAACGCGGACATGGCACGGCGCGCCGCCCGGGCCATCGGACTCGACGTGGCCGGCATCGACTTCATCACACTCGACATCACAGCTTCGTACAAGGAACACGGCGGCATCATTTGCGAAGTGAACGCCGCTCCGGGCTTTCGCATGCACACGAACCCGGTCGAGGGGAAGGCTCGCGACGTGGCGGGTCCGGTGCTGAACATGCTCTTCCCCGCCGGAACTCCGTCGAGGATTCCGATCTTGGCCGTGACCGGGACGAATGGGAAAACGACGACCGCGCGGATGTTGGCTCACATCTACAAGCTCTCCGGACAGCACGTCGGTCTCGCCACGACCGACGGCGTGTACATCGACGGCCAACTGAGTGTCGAGGGCGACCTGACGGGACCACGGGCGGCGCGTATGGTTCTGAGAGACCCCTCGGTCGAAGTCGCCGTACTGGAGACCGCCCGGGGCGGGATTCTTCGCGCCGGCCTAGGCTTTCGCCGCTCGGACGTAAGCGCCTGTCTCAACGTTCGCGAGGATCATCTCGGGCTGCGCGGCGTCGATACCCTGGAACAGCTCGCGGAGGTCAAGCGGGTGGTCATCGAGGCGGCGACCGACACAGCAGTCCTGAACGCCGACGATCCTCTCTGCCTTCAGATGGCCAGTCACGTGGAAGCTGCCCACGTGCTCTACGTGACCACCAACCCCACGCACGCGTTGGTGCGGGAGCACATGCGCGCCGGCGGTCGGGCCATTGGCCTGGAAGAAGGCATCAACGGACACATGATCACGCTGTACGACAAGGGCGCGCACATACCCCTGCTGTGGACGCACCTGATACCGGCGACGCTCGAGGGCCGGGCGCTGCACAACGTCCAGAACGCGATGTTCGCGGCGGCGATGGCGTATTGCGGTGGGGTCAAACTCGAGGATATCCGCCACGGGCTTCGGACGTTCGACACGACGTTCTTCCAAGCGCCCGGGCGGATGAACATCTTCGATGAGCACCCCTTCCGCGTGATCCTGGATTTCGGCCACAACCCGCACGCGGTCGAGGCCATGTGCAGCGTAGTCGACCAGCTCCCCGCGAACGGACGAAAGATCGTGGTGGTCGCGGTACCGGGGGACCGGAGAGACGAGGACGTCCGCCAAGTGGCCGCCAAGGTCGCCGGACACTTCGACATTTACATCTGTCGACGGGACGACGCGCTCCGCGGTCGCGAGCCCTCGGAGATACCCGAGATGCTCGCCGAGGCCCTCCGAGCAGAAGGGGTCCTGGACGAGTCGATTCAAGTCGTCCCCTCTGAGGTCGAGGCGGTCGACCGTTCGCTGCGCATCGCGGAAAAGGACGACCTCGTACTCATCTTCGGCGACAAGTTGCAGCGAACGTGGGAACAGATCACACGCTTCCATCCCGACACCCCACACCCCGCGGCTTCAGATGAGGTCACGGCGCCGCGAGTCGATCTCCCGGATCTTCCCCAAGGGGACATGGACGTGGGCGGGCGCGTGATGCGCGACGAACGGGGTGTATACCTCGCGCCCGAGTTCGACGACTAGGGCAGGTAACTTCGGATGCCCTCCGCCAGCGTCGAGCTCCAGGACTCGAGACGCCTAACGGGCCCGAACCTGGTTTCCGACGGACCCGGAGCTGTCATCGACGGGCGCGTCGAAGGGGTCGACGTCGATGCGTTCCTGGATGCGTGGCGGGCACGGGTGACGGAAGCTCTGGCCTCCGTGGGCTGGAATGATCAGCACACCGCCGAGCGACGTTATCCGGGTGGGGCTACCGTATTCCTCTCCGCTCCCGTGGACGCACTGTACGCGGCCACCGAGGTGAACGAGTGGGCCTGGGCGGCGGCCGTGGCGGACATCGGC
>JADFLD010000136.1 GCA_022564535.1 Gemmatimonadota bacterium | reverse complement strand
GGGATCTTCCAATGCTCCGTCGCGTCCGCTGGGCCCGATCCCTTCTTCGCCCGTCTCCCGTCGTTCTCCCATGAGCACGTCCCACGACGAAAACGAAGCCGTAGCGGCCCGTATCGCGGCGCTCGTGTCAAAGGGTGATCTGTCTGCGGCGGGTGCCGTCGTGGCCGGCCTCCATCCGTCCGACCTCGCGGACGTCGTGGAGGAGCTCACGGAGGCCGACCAGGTCGAGCTGCTGTCCGCGCTCCCCGCCGGCGTGGCTTCGGAGACGCTCGCGGAGATGGAGCACGGGGAGGATCGCGGGGATCTGCTCGCCGCACTGGCGGTGGCGAAGGGCGCCGAGCTGGTCGAAGAGCTTGCCGATGACGACGCCGCCGCCCTCATCGGAGAGCTCGATCCGCCCGAGCAGAAACGAATTCTCGACGCGCTGCCCGGCGCGACGGCCGAGGAGTTGATCGACCTTCTTCGGTACGACGAGCACACGGCGGGCGGGCTCATGACGACGGAGGTGGTCGCCGTCGAGGGGTCCCGCTCGGCGAGAGAGGCGCTCGAGCAGGTGCGCTCTCAGGGTCGCGAGGTCGAGAAATTCTACACCGTGTTCGTCATCGATCGCGAGCGGAAGCTTCTCGGTACGGTCGGCCTCGACCATCTCGTGATCGCGGATCCCGACTCGAGCGTGGACGCACTCATCGAGGCTCCTGTCGCCACCGTCCAGCCGGACGTGGACCAGGAGGAGGTCGGACGCCTCATCAGACGGTACAACCTCGCGTCGATTCCGGTGATCGGTCCGGATAACGTGCTGCTCGGGAGGATCACCTTCGACGACGTCATCGACGTGATCGAGGCCGAGCAGACCGAGGATATCCTGAGGCTGGTCGGAGTCACGGACGAGTACGAGATCCGTCACACATGGAAGGAGTCGGTGCGGACGCGCCTCCCGTGGCTCGCGTTGAACCTCGTGACTGCGGCGCTCGCCGCCTCCGTCATCCTGGTCTTCGAGGACGTCATGGATCAAGTGCTGACGCTCGCGTTTCTCGCCCCAATCATCGCGGCCATGGGCGGAAGCTCGGGCACGCAGTCCCTCGCGATCACGATCCGCCGCATCACCATCGAGGGTACCGGGAGCGCCCGAGGCTTCGTCATGAAGGAGATCCTCATTGGACTCGTCAACGGGGCGGTTCTCGGTCTCGGAATCGCGCTGCTCGCCTTCGCGTTGCGTGGGGATGCCATGCTGGGGCTCGTCGTTCTGCTCGCGATGTGGGGTAATCAGGTGGTTGCGGGGTTCGCAGGAGCGTTCGTCCCGGCAACTCTCGACCGCATGGGGGTAGATCCATCCATAGCATCCTCGGTCTTCGTCCACACGCTTACGGATCTATGCGGCTTCTTCCTGCTGCTCGGGCTCGCGTCGAAGCTCCTCCTCGATTGATGACCGCTTTGGGAAAGAGCGGTCGAATGCGTAGATGAAGCGTCTCTTTCGGACCCTCTCGATTTTCGTCACCCTCACTCCGTTCGGGATCGCGTTCCTGCGCGACCGGCGGGCTTGGATCGTGTTCGGCCGACCCGCGGTCAGGGCGCCAGGTCATCACGAGCGTCGCGCAGAACGGCTGACCGCTCGCATCGCCCACCTGGGAACCACGTTCATCAAGATCGCCCAGCTCCTGAGCTCTCGAGCGGACATCCTGCCCGAGCCGTACCTCTCGGAGATAAGCAAGCTGCAGGATCGAGTTCCACCGCACCCCGCCGCCGACATCCGACACGTCATCGAGAGTGAGCTCGGCGCACCGATCGCGGACCTGTTCGAGGAGTTCGACGACAAACCCGTGGCGGCGGCGAGCCTCGGGCAGGTTCACCGTGCCAGGGTCGATGGGCAGGACGTGGTCGTCAAGGTGCTTCGGCCTGGTGTCGAGGCGTCGGTCGCGCTCGACATGGACATTTCGTTCCGCTTCCTCTTCTGGGCCAACATTCTATTTCCCAACCATCACATGCGAGGGCTCACGAACGTCGTTCGGGAGTTTTCGGTGCGCGTGAAGGCGGAGATGGATTTCGAGCAGGAAGCGGAGAACATGGCCCGCTTCCAGAGGGTCTTCGCGGGCGACCGCAAGGTTCGCGCGCCGGCGGTGTTCCCACGCTTCACACGGAAGCGTGTGTTGGTCATGGAGCACTGCGAGGGGACGAAGATCGACAAGTTACACAGTAAGATCGAGTCTGGACGGCTCTCTTTTCCGAAGGTCATGGAGTCGCTGACCGGTGCTTATCTTCGGATGATGATGGTCGACGGATTCATGCACGCCGATCCTCATGCAGGCAATCTTCTGGTGCAGGACGACGGGACGCTCATCGTGCTCGACTGGGGTGCGGTTCTGGAAGTCCCGCGCTGGACCCGTGAGTCGATCCTCGGACTCGCCCTCTCCCTCGCGCGCGACGACATCGATGGCGTCATCAATGAGATGTACCGGTTGGGGATGATCAGCCCAGAGGTGTCTCGTGGCGAGATCCGCGAGGCCGCCACTGAGATCCTGAAGATCGTGGAGCGTGCGAAGACCACGAACCGGCAGATGATCATCGACGACGTCATCGCCCAGCTGCTCGACACGTTCTACACGTGGCCGCTCGTTCTGCCTCAGGAGCTGGTGTACTTCTTCCGTACGGCGGCCTTGATCGAGGGTTTGGCCTTCCACTACGACGCGAGATTCGACGGTCTTTCGTTCATCCGTGGCGTGGTGATGGACAATCGGGACGAGCTGCTTCAAACGACACGAATGCAGCCGGTTCAGATCGCGAAGAGCTTCGTCGAGGAGTCGCAAGCCGTCGTCCGCTCGGTGCGCGACCTCGTGAACCGGGCTGAGCGGGAAGAGCTACGAATTCGGGTGCATCCGCGTGACATACAGACGCAGGAGCGATTTCTGCACCTACAGGCCCGGCGTCTGCTCCTGAGCATCTTCGCCTCCGTGATCGCGGTGATCACGTCGATCCTGTTCCTCGCGTTGAGGAATTGGTTTTTGCTCGGAGTAGGCTTGCTGGCAGCGCTCATCATGTTCGTCGTGGTCCTCTTCATTCCCACCCACCTGCTAGAGAATCCCTTGCGTCACGCCCGAGGCATTCGGCCCTACGAACGTCGTTGACATGAGCGATACCGAAGGACTGACGCCGGCGCTGAGCGCCTTGGTCGAACGGTTCCGCGCAGGCGAAGTCACGGCTCTGGCGCGCTCGATCTCGGTGGTCGAAAACGAACGGCCGGGCTTCCAGGGCCTGCTTCACGCGGTCATGAGTCGCGGGCCGCGGGCGATGCGGGTCGGGTTCACAGGTCCACCCGGGGCCGGCAAGTCGAGTTTGGTCGCGGCGGCGGCTGCGGTGTACCGCGGGCGCGATGAGCACGTCGGGGTCCTGGCCGTCGATCCGACGTCCCCCTACTCGGGTGGGGCGTTGCTGGGCGATCGCATCCGCATGAACGACATCGCGACCGATCCGGGCATCTTCATTCGCTCGATGGCGACGCGGGGGTCGATGGGGGGCTTGGCGACGACTACGAAAGAGGTTGTCGACCTCATGGACGGCTTCGGGTTCGATCGCCTCTTGCTCGAGACCGTCGGCGTGGGCCAGACGGAACTGGCGGTCACCGCAGCGGTCGACACGGTCGTGGTGATCTTGGTTCCGGAGTCGGGCGACTCGATCCAGGCCATGAAGGCGGGCCTCATGGAGATCGCAGACGTGTTCGTCGTCAACAAGTCCGACCGGCCGGGGTCCGACCGGCTCGTGAAAGACCTGCGTCAGGCGCTACACCTGCGCGCCGGTAGCGCACTCAAGGACATTCCCGCGCATCACGGCGTCGATCTGGGCCGAGTGATGAAGAAAGAGCGCACCACGGACGCCCCACCGGTCGAGCCCGAAGACTGGGCCGTCCCGGTCCTGACCACGAACGCGCTTACCGAAGAGGGCGTGGGGGACCTTCTCGAGACGATCGATCGCCACCGAGCGTGGCTCGAGGCGGGGGGTCAACTCGAGCAACGCCGCAGGGAGCGCACCTCGGTGCGGATTCAGGACGTGGTCGACCGGGAGCTCCGGAGAGTCGCCTGGAATTCCGACGCGGCCTCGACGCTTCTGGAGACGGGTGTGGACAGGATCGCCGAGGGACGAGCCACACCGTACTCGATCGCCAGCGAGATTTTGAAGGCGCTTCTTCGTTGACCCCCTCTCGGGGCTCGAGCCATCTTTAGGATTCGCGGAGCCGCACGTCTTCAGCGTGGTGCTTGGGCGACCAAGGAGTAGCATGTCGACGATAGAGAAAGAAGTGTCGAGCCGGGCCGACCTGAGCGCCCTCGTTCATGAGCGAGAGGCGGAGCTGGCCGATCTGAGGGCCCGCCTGGCCGAATGGAAAGAGTCGTACGACGCGACCGAGACGCGCGAATCGGCGTTCACGACGATATCGGGCCGGGAGGTGAAGCCGCTCTACACGAAGCTGGACCGCGTCGATGCCGAAGAGGACGAGCGCATCGGCGTTCCGGGTGCCTACCCGTTCACGCGGGGACCGTATTCGACCATGTATCGGACCCGCGTCTGGACCATGCGCCAGTTCGCCGGCTTCGCCTCGGCCGAGGAGACCAACGAACGGTACAAGTATCTGCTCGATCACGGGCAGACGGGGCTCAGCGTGGCGTTCGACTTTCCCACGCTCATGGGCTACGACTCCGACCACGTTCGCTCGCTCGGTGAGGTGGGCGTGTGTGGCGTCGCGATATCGTCGCTGGAGGACATGGAGGCGCTCTTCGACGGAATCCCGCTCGATCAGGTGTCGGTGTCCATGACGATCAACGGCCCGGCGATCATCATCTTCTGCTTCTACGTCGCCGCTGCCGAGAAACAGGGGATCGACGCGAGCGTCCTACGCGGCACGGTCCAGAACGACATCCTCAAGGAATATCAGGCGCAGCACGCCTGGATTTTTCCGCCGGAGCCCGCGCTGCGTTGCATCATCGACATGTTCGAGTGGTGCAGCCAGAACACACCCAAGTACAACCCGATCTCGATCTCGGGATATCACATTCGCGAGGCCGGAGCCACCGCGGCTCAGGAGTTGGCGTTCACGCTCCGCAACGGATTCGAGTATGTCGAGCGCGGCATCGCACGCGGCCTCGACGTCGACACGTTCGCGCCCCGGCTTTCCTTCTTCTTCGACGTCCACAACGACTTCTTCGAGGAGATCGCAAAGCTCCGTGCGGCACGTCGCATCTGGGCGCGAGGCATGAGGGAGAAATACGGCGCAAAGAATCCCGATTCCTGGCGCTTGCGCATGCATTGCCAAACCGCGGGTGTCAGCCTGACCGCGCAACAGGCCGAGAACAACATCGTGCGGGTCGCGTACCAGGCCATGGCGGCCGCGCTCGGCGGCACGCAGTCGCTCCACACGAACTCGATGGACGAGACGCTCTCGCTGCCCACCGAGAAGGCGGTGCGGATCGCGCTTCGGACCCAGCAAATCCTGGCGTTCGAGTCCGGCGTCGCGAACACGATCGACCCGCTCGCCGGCTCGTACTACGTGGAGTCTCTCACCGACGAGCTCGAGCGCGACGCCATGGACCTCTTCGAGGAGATCGATGCGCTCGGGGGCGTCGTGCCTGGAATCCACAGCGGTTGGTTCCAACAGGAGATCGGCGCGTCGTCCATCCGCCAGCAGGTCGAGGTCGAATCCGGCGAACGGGTCGTGGTCGGCGTGAATCACTTCCTCGAGGGGTCTGAAGAGATCGAGATCGAAACGCTCAAGATCGATCCCGAGGTCGAAAGACGGCAGGTCGCTAGGATGACTCAGATGCGTGAAAGACGGGACGGTGAGTCGGTGGCGACCACGCTTGCCGCACTCGGCGAAGCGTGCCGTTCGGAGCAGAACATCATGCCCCTGATTCTGGATTGCGCCCGCGCGTATTGCACGCTGTACGAGATCCGGGCGGCGATGGAAGACGTCTTCGGTTCGTACAAGGAGCCGGTCTTCTTCTGACCGACTCCGTATCGAAGGGAGTGAGGGGGATTCTCTTCGACGCCGGCAACACGCTCGTCTACATCGATCCGGTGCGGATGGTGAAAATCTTTCGTGCCGAGGGCGTCGAAGTGGACACCGAAGGATTCCGAGCCGCCGAGCTCGACGCGCGACGTGTGATCCATGAGGGCGCTGGGGCCGGGAGCCGTGGCACCGAGCCGGAGCTGTGGCTCGCGTATTTCGTGGACCTCTTCAAGCGGAACGGCGCGAGCGGCCGGACGGCGGACCGAGTAGGAAGACGCGTCGGGCGCGAGCACGCCGCGGACCACCTGTGG
>JADFLD010000135.1 GCA_022564535.1 Gemmatimonadota bacterium | reverse complement strand
GCACCGCGAGCAGAGTCGCGTGCGGCTCGGTCTCAGCCCAGACAAGTGGGACTATCTGATCGCGTTGGCCGGAAATCCCAACGTCGGCAAGAGCACGGTCTTCAACGAGTTGACCGGCCTCCGGCAGCACACTGGGAACTGGCCCGGAAAGACCGTCGTGCGTGCCGAGGGAGCGTTCGAGCACGAGGGAAAGCGCGTAAAGGTGGTCGATCTTCCAGGGACGTATTCGTTGCAGGCGGGCAGCATCGACGAAGAGGTCGCCCGCGATTTCGTGCTCTTCGGTCGACCCGATGTCACGGTCATCGTCGTGGACGCGATGAGGCTGGAGCGGAACCTGAATCTCGTCATCCAGATCCTTGAGATCACAGACCGTGTGGTGGTCTTCCTCAATCTCATGGACGAGGCTCGCAGGCACGGCGTTGCCGTCGACGCGTCGAAGCTCGAGAAGGAGCTCGGCGTGCCCGTGGTCCCGGGCACCGCCCGGGAGGGCATCGGCATCGAGGAGCTGCTCGTCGCGTGTCATGGTGTGGCGATGGGGGAGCGCCCGACGACGCCGTTCCGTCTGGCCAGCCACGCTCCTGAGGTGGAGGTCGCGATCGCGGGACTCGCGCCGGTGGTCGGAGAGGTCTTTCCAGAAGTGCCCAACACCCGCTGGGTCGCGCTCAGGCTCCTCAACGCCGACGACGCGGTCCAGGAGGCGGTTCGGTCCGGCGAGCTCGGGCAACTGACTCGGGACGATTCCGGCGACGTGCTCGATCCTCCGCTTGAATTCGAGCGCCAGAGACTACTCGAGGTCGCGACCCGGCTTCGCTGGGATCTGCCGACCGGATTCCAGGACATGGTCACGGAGCATGTGTACGGTGCCGCGGAGGAAATCGCTCAGAAGGTCCAGAAGCGGGGCCTCGCCAGGGTCGGCTTCGACTTCGATCGAAAGCTCGACGGTTTGTTGACCAGTCGAATCTTCGGTTTTCCACTCATGCTGCTGATTCTGTCCGTCGTATTCTGGCTGACCATCGAAGGTGCCAACGTACCGTCCGCGATGCTAGCGACACTCCTTATCGACAATGGACACACTTGGCTCAAGGGGATCGCGGCCGCGCTCTCCATTCCATGGTGGCTCGACGGCTTCCTGCTCGACGGCGTGTATCTCGCGACGGCGTGGGTGGTAGCTGTCATGCTGCCACCCATGGCGATCTTCTTCCCCCTCTTCACCCTCCTCGAGGACTTCGGCTACCTGCCGCGCGTCGCCTTCAATCTGGACTCGATGTTCAAGAAAGCGGGCGCGCATGGGAAGCAGGCGCTGACCATGTGCATGGGGTTCGGATGCAACGCGGCGGGTGTCGTCGCGACGCGCGTCATCGACAGTCCGAGGGAGCGACTGATCGCGATCATCACCAACAACTTCTCGCTGTGCAACGGACGTTGGCCGACGCAGATTCTCATCGCGTCGATCTTCATCGGGGCCCTGGCGCCTTCGGCGCTCGGTGGTCTCGTGAGCGCGGCGGCGGTCGTCAGCATCGCGCTTCTCGGCATCGCCATGATGTTCGTCTCTTCGTGGATTCTGTCTCGAACCGTACTCCGCGGGGAGGCGACGAGCTTCAGCTTGGAGCTCCCACCGTACCGGCCACCGCGTGTTCTCCAGACGCTCTACACGTCGCTCATCGATCGCACGATGATCGTGCTCTGGCGGGCCATCGTGTTCGCGGCCCCCGCGGGCGCGGTCATCTGGCTTCTGTCCAACATCAACGTCGGCGGCGCGAGCCTCGCGCATCATGCGGTCGATGGACTCCATCCTCTCGGTCTCCTTCTAGGCATGAACGGTGTGATTCTTCTCGCCTACATCGTCGCCATTCCCGCGAACGAGATCGTGATTCCAACCATCCTCATGCTCACGGTGCTCACCGCTGGTGCGGCCGGAGGGGAGGGGGCCGGCGTCATGTTCGAGTTGGAGTCGGTGACGGCCACGGGCGATCTGCTTCGTGCCGGCGGCTGGACGCTGCTCACGGGGGTGAACCTCATGCTCTTCAGCCTTCTCCATAATCCGTGCTCTACGACGATCTACACGATCTACAAGGAGACAGGGAGCGTGAAATGGACGACGGTTGCTACGCTGATGCCCGTAGTGATGGGCGTCGTGGTCTGCTTCCTGGTCACGCAGGTCTGGAGGCTGGTGGCCGCGTAGGCGAATATTGGGCATCCAGAGAATGCCCTCTTCATTGGAGATGCCGATGTTTGACCTCGATGCCCTTGCAGCGGCCGCGACCCAGGTCGTGGCCGAGTGGACTCCCAAGGTCTTGGGAGCAGCCGCTGTCCTCGTCTTCGGATGGATCTTCGCGGGCCGGGCGAGAAGGTTCTCGCGGACGGCACTCGCAGCCTCGCGGATCGACGACGTCCTCATCCCCTTCTTGAGCGGAATGATTCACGTCTCGATCATCGTGATGGTCGGGGTTACGTCGATCGGAGTCTTGGGTATCAGCACCGCGTCGTTCTAGCCGTTCTGGGAGCGGTGGGTCTGGCCATTGCACTAGCGTTTCAGGGTACGTTCTCCAACTTCGCTGCCGGAATCATGCTGCTGACGTTCCGTCCGTTCGAAGTGGGCGACTTCGTGGACGTAGGCGGGGAGTCCGGCACGGTTCGGGAGGTGGGGATCTTCTCCTGCGTCCTGCACACGAGCGACAACATCGAGATCAGGGTGCCGAACTCACAGATCTTCGGCTCGACGATAAAGAACTTCTCGGCGACCGACACCCGCCGAATCGACATCGTTATCGGCGTCGGCTACGAGGACGACCTCGGCGTCGCGATACGCACGTGCTTGGACGTATTGGCTGCCGATGCGCGGGTGCTCGACGACCCGGGTCCCTTCGTCGCGGTGGCGGAGCTCGGGGAGTCTTCGATGAACCTGTGCGTACGACCCTGGGTGGCGCGGAGTGACTTCTTCGCAACGAAGACGGATCTGCTTCGCGCGCTCAAGGAGAACCTCGAGGCTGCGGGATGCACGCTCCCATACCCCCAACGCGACGTGCATTTGCACGAGCACAGCGCCTGATGTGAACCGAGGCGGGGCGGGGTATCGCAGTCGCTCAGAGCGTGTCCGGCGTCTACGTCGGGCCGCTTTCGCGGAACGCGGACGCCACTTACCTTAGTTGAGAGTTAATTTCATTCTCATTCCTGCCGATACTGACGGGAATGAGCGAGGAAGGGTTTGTGGATCAAGCTGCATGTGCATTGCCGGTCGTTGACAGCGCCCCACGAGGGGACGTGCACGAGTTGCGCTTGGGCGACATTCCGCTTCGGCAAGAAGTCGAACTCGTGTACATCGATCTGCCGCCAGAGCAGGCCGAGCCGCTGCTCGAGCGTGGCGTCCTTCCCGGCTGCCGCATCTGCCCTATTCGTTCTTCTCCTGCGGGTGATCCGATCGTGTCGATTGACGGGTCCCTCTTCGCGCTCCGTCGCGAGACCGCCGATTGCCTCTGCGTCCGCATCCTCTCCCAGTTGAAGGACGCAGACTGAGGAGCTTCGCCCGCCTTGGAAGAGATGTATCCCGCAGCTGACGGCGGCCCGAGGACCCTTGGCGGTGCCGCTGTCATCGAGAATCTCGAGCAAGCGCCTCTCGTTGCGCTGATCGGCCCGCCCAACTCCGGCAAGACGACGCTCTTCAATCAACTGACGGGCCTGCGGCAGAAGGTCGCGAACTACCCCGGCGTGACGGTCGAGAAAAAAGTCGGCCGGGTCCGACTGTCCGACCACAGGGTCCTGGATCTCGTAGACCTGCCGGGCGTCAACGGATTCTCTGCGCGCACGCTCGACGAAAGGGTCACGAGGGACGTGCTCGAGGGGCGCGTCGAAGGGATCCGCTCACCCGACGCTCTCATCCTCATCGTCGACTCCACCCGTCTCGAGAATCAACTCATGCTGGTCGAGCCAGTGCTCGAGCTCAAACTCCCGACGCTGCTGGTCCTCAACATGTCGGACGAGCTCGAGGAGCGAGGTGGACGCATTGACGACGTGGTCCTGGCGGCCCGCCTGGGCGTCGAGGTGGTACGGACCAGCGCGAGGGCCGGCGTCGGGATCGAAGCCGTGCGCGACTTCCTGGCGGCGGTATCCGTCGTGGATTCGGCCCTGGCAGGCCGGAAGCGCACCCTCTCGAACGTGCCCCGGGGCGTGAATCTGCCGATGATCGACGCCTTCGCCGCACGAAGGGAGCTGGTCCGCGAGATCGTCGAGGAGGCCGGGTTCGTCGCGCCAGGCCCGTCGCGACTGAGTGAGCGTCTCGACGGCATCTTCCTTCATCGCGTCTGGGGGCCGCTCGTCTTCGTGGCCGTCGTGGTGCTGGTCTTCGAGGCGATTTTCACATGGGCCGTGCCGCTCATGGACGGCGTCGACTTTCTCATCGCGACATCCGGGGCGTGGTTGGGGACGCACATGGCGGACACGTGGTTTCGGTCTCTCATCGTCGACGGAGTGTGGGCGGGTGTCGGTTCCGTCCTGATCTTCTTGCCCCAGATCCTCATCCTCTTCCTCTTCATAGGCGTCCTCGAGGACTCGGGCTATATGGCCCGGGCGGCGGTGATCGCCGACCGGATGATGTACCGCGTCGGTCTGCAGGGAAGGGCCTTCCTGCCATTGCTTTCGGGCTATGCGTGCGCGGTGCCTGCCATCCTCGCCGCGCGTACGATCGACGACGAGCGCGATCGGCTCGCGACGATTTTCGTGACGCCGTTCATGACGTGCTCGGCTAGACTTCCCGTGTACGCGCTCCTTATCGCCGCGTTCATTCCGGACGAACCGCTGCTCGGCCCCTTCTTGGGGCGACGTGCGGGCGTGCTGCTGGGGCTGTACGGGCTAGGAATCGTCGCCGCGATCGGCACGGCGTTCATCCTCAAGCGGACGTTGCTCAAGGCCAAGCCCACGACATTTCTCATGGAGTTGCCGCCGTACCGGATTCCGTCTCCGAAGACGCTTGCGCTACGCCTGCTGGACCGCAGCAAGATTTTTCTCCAGCGTGCGGGCCGCGTCATCTTCGTCGTGTCGATCGTGCTTTGGACGCTGATGCAGTTTCCGAGGATCGACGGTCACGCGCCCGATATCGAAGAGAGCGCGTTGGGACAGATCGGCCACATCATCGAGCCCGCGATAGCACCCCTCGGCTTCGATTGGCGTATCGGCGTGGGCCTGGTGACGTCACTCGCTGCGCGCGAAGTAATCGTAGGTGCGCTGGGCACCATCTACGGGACCGAGATGGCCGACGAGGGGTCGGTCGCGTTGCAGGAGGCCCTGAGACGGGACCTCTCCACCGGAGCGGCGATCGGACTGCTCGTCTTTTTCGCCTTTGCGCTCCAGTGCATGTCGACCGTCGCCATCATGAGGCGCGAGACGGCGGGCTGGAAGTGGCCTGCCCTCCAGTTCGGCTACATGCTGTTCCTCGGATACATGGGCGCGTTCGTCGCGGTCCGCATCTTCTGAGGACGCGCCTCTTTACTTGGGTCTGAGAAGGCCGAGTTTTCCGTACCAACCCCTTATGGCGCACATGATTTTCTGGAATTATAGATGAAGAGTTCTTTACCCTTTGTGTCCCTCCTCGGCCTCCTGTTGGCGGTGGACGGCGCGTCCGCCCAGGTCGGTGTCGCAGGTCGCATCGGTACGCTCGGCATCGGTGCCGAGGCTGCGATTAGCCTTTCCGACCGGATCGTGATCCGCGGAGGCTTGGGGCTGTCTCAGTTGGAGGCCAACACGACGTTCGACGGCGTGAGTGTGGTGTTGACGCTTCCCGAGAGCTGGTACAACGTCGGCATCGATCTCTACCTGAATGGCGCTTTCCGAATCGGCGGCGGAATTCTGTTCAAGCCCGACGATCCGACGATCACGGGTGCGTTCGAGGAAGAGGTCGAGATCGGTGGACGCACGTTCACAAGCGCCGAGATAGGGACACTGACCGGTCAGGTGTTGTCGGAAGACAGGGCGGCCTACGTTCTGATCGGCTTCGGAAAGCATACTTCGAGCGGTATCGGCCTGTCTTTGGACGTGGGCGCGGCTTTTCTCGGGAATCCGTCCGTGACCCTAGCCGCGGAAGGTGGGACGTTTCCGGATCAGGCCGAGCTCGACGCAAGGCTCGAATTGGAGGCCCAGGCCTTCGAGGAAGACATGAAGGCTTACCTGAAGATCTGGCCGATCCTCAGCCTCGGGATTCGGATCGGCATCGGCTGACGCCGCCCCTGGGGTGCCAGAGACGGGATCGCGATGACGAAGATCTCCCTGCATCGTTTTCTGGCGACCGATTCGTCGGGTGACGTCTCGGGGGTGCTGACGCGACCCGACG
>JADFLD010000134.1 GCA_022564535.1 Gemmatimonadota bacterium | reverse complement strand
AGGGGTGCGATCCGGGTCGACATCATCGGACTGTCACGGAACGATTCAGCTTCAGGGGGCGGACGAATCGTCGGCTGCCTTGTGCCTTTGTCGTAGTTCGTCAGCGCTCCGCTTCAGCCGGCGGATCGCGTCGTCGCGCCCCTCTTCCCCACCCCGCACCAAGGCTTCGATCTGGCTGATCAGTAAATCTGCTCCCTCCTCCATACCGCCAAAAGGGCCGTCGTCGCTTTCGCTTTCATCCATTCGCTGGACGACGGAGTGGAGGTTGATCCACTTGTCGAAGCGTTCACTCGCTCGCACGACGCTGTAGAACAGTCGAGGTCGGCGACCCCGCCCGGCGATGAAGTCGAGCGAAATCGCCACGATCGAAAGCCAAAACGCGAAGAAGTCCTTCGACCCATCCACAAGCAGCTTGAACTGGAAGATCGCGAAGTCGCGGACGGTGACGCTCCGCGTGGTCACTGTAAGAGGTTGGTTCGGCATAGTAAGAAGTTTGTTGGGCTCATATCCAATCTACTGTGGAAGCCCTAATGTCGCTGCTGCGGTAATCGCACCGGGCCCCACGGCATCGCGGATGACCGTCCCTACGCGAGCCTCGAGTCGAAGGTTCATCTCGCCGACGTCAGCGGGAAGCGGAATCGGGGTGTCGGGTATTCAGTTGGACACGCAGTAGCTAGGAACCATTCGCCGCGGCGGGCCGTACGAAGAATCCCGCCGCGCTCAGACGACCGGACAACGAAGGCTCATGAGGCGACTCCTCCACGCCAGCCGCGCGCTGGCCTGTACCGCGGCCTCCCTCGCGATGGGAGCCTGCGGGGATACAGAGACCGGAGAGCGGCGCGCCTACGTCGGAGCTCCAGGTGCGGAGCTCATGGCACAGGAAGCCCCACCGGCCGTGGGTCGCCCGGGCGAAGGCGGTATCCTCGGTCCCCGCATGGACCCCGACGAGACCCCGGGGCGGTGGCCGTTCTATTGGACGCGCGCGATCTATTCAGGGGCGTCACGAGGCTACTACGGTGGCGGTGGGCGGTGGAGGACCGACTATCCGAAGGGCGACCGGCAGTTCCTGATCGTGCTCAAGCGGTTGGTTCGCTTGAACGCATACGACTGGGAGAACGCGGTCCACCTGGCCAACCCCGATCTCCGTCGCTTCCCGGTTCTCTACATGGTGGAACCCGGTTACATGGATATGACTGGCGACGAAGTCGATGGCCTGCGGAGGTATCTGGAAGCCGGTGGGTTCCTCATCGTCGACGACTTCTGGGGCACCCGCGAATGGGCACAGTTCGAGTACAACATCAGGCGGGTCTTTCCTGACCGGCCGATCGTCGAGCTCGGCCTCGACCATCCACTCTTTTCGGTCTTCTACGACATCGAAGAGATCCTGCAGGTCCCGAACATCAACAATGCGGCGCGGGGTTATCGAACCTACGAGCGGGACGGTTATGTGGCGCACGTCCGTGGCATCTTCGACGACAAGGGCCGTTTGATGGTCGTCATCAACTGGAACACCGACCTCGGCGACGCGTGGGAGTGGGCCGAGAGCCCGTACTACCCGCTGAAATACTCGACGTTCGCGTACGAGATGGGCGCGAACATGATCGTCTACGGCATGAGTCACTGAGACGGGACACGGGCATGGACGCGATCCTCGAATTTCTCTTCAAGTACCGAAGCCTCGTCTTCGAGCAGGGCGAGTTCATCTTCGGAGCGCCTGCATCGATCCGCCTCTGGTTGGGGATCGCCGGCGTCGTGGGTGCAAGCGCCATAGCCACGTACACGATCGCGCGCGGCAAGAGCACCGTAGCGGACCGAAGCATCATGGCGGCGCTTCGGGTGGCGCTGCTCGGCACGATCATCTTCTGCCTCATGCAGCCCACGCTCGTCAACTCGACCGTCGTGCCTCAGCAGAACTTCGTCGGCATCCTCATCGACGACTCCCGGAGCATGGCGCTCGAAAACGAAGATGGCACGCCGCGCAGCGCCTTCATTGCGGAAGCGTTCACGCCCGACGAGAGCGAGCTGTTCAGCGCGCTTTCCGACCGCTTCGTGCTGCGCTTCTTCCGCTTCTCCGATGTCGCGAGCCGCATCGACGGACTCGACGAGCTGACGTTCGACGGAACGCACACGGACATCGCCCGGGCACTCGACGTGGCCCGGGAGGAGCTGGCGGGTGTGCCTCTCTCGGGGCTCATCGTGATCTCAGACGGGGCCGACAACGAGGATCGCCCCCTCGCCGAAGCGCTCGTGCCCCTGCAAGCCGCGGGCGTCCCCGTGTTCACGATCGGAGTGGGAGAAGAGTCCATCGAGCCCGACATCGAGATCGGTCGGGTCGAGCTGCCCCGAGCGGTCCTCGAGGGGTCGACGTTGATGGTCGACATCGTCGTCACTCAGAACGGCTTCGGACGCCGCACGGTACCCGTGATCGTGGAGAGCGACCTCCGAATCCTCGCAGAAGAGACCATCGAGCTCGGCCCCGACGGGGAGCCGGTGGTGATCCGAATCGGGTTCGAGCTCGAGGACGCCGGCCTGCAACGTCTTCGCTTTCGCATTCCGCCTCAGGAGGGGGAACGCGTCACGCGCAACAATGGTCGGACCGCATGGGTCGAGGTGAGGGGCGAGAGTGAGAAGATCCTCTACTTCGAGGGAGAGCCCCGCTTCGAACAGAAATTCATACGCCGGGCGGTCGACGATGACGAGAACCTCCAGCTGGTGCTGCTGCTGCGCACGGCCGAGAACAAGTTCTTGCGTCTCTCCGTAACCGATAGCCTAGAGCTCGAAGCCGGGTTCCCGCGCACGCGAGAGGAGCTCTACCGCTACCGCGGGCTCATTCTCGGAAGTGTCGAGGCCTCGTTCTTCACACACGACCAGTTGCAGATGATCGCGGACTTCGTCTCCGAACGAGGTGGCGGCCTGCTCTTCCTCGGAGGTCACGGCTCCTTCGCCGAGGGTGGCTGGGCGGGCACCCCGGTCGAGGAGGTGATGCCAGTCATACTCGATCAGGCGGCGTCGGGAGTCGGAGGATATTTCACGGAAGTGAAAGTCACGCCGACGCCCGCCGGACTCGCGCACCCCACGGTTCAGCTCGACCTGGAGCCGGAAAGCGTCAAGCCGCGATGGGACTCGCTCCCAAAGCTCACGACGGTCAATCCGCTCTTCCAGACGAGACCGGGTGCGACGACCCTGCTCACAGGTGCTCACGAAGCAGGAGGGCTCGATCAGGTCGTCCTCGCGTTCCAGCGATACGGCCGCGGGATCTCGATTGCGCTGACCGCGCAAGACACGTGGCTGTGGCAAATGCTGCCGCCACTCGAGGATCAGAGCCACGAAGCGTTCTGGCAGCAGATGCTGCGCTGGCTGGTGGACCGCGTGCCCGACGCAGTTTCGGTCACCGCCGACCACGAACAGGTGGAGCCGGGCGAGTCCGTCCGCCTGGTCGCTTCGGTCGGTGACTCGACCTACATCGAGGTCAACGACGCCTCGGTGACCGCCCGCATCACGAGCCCTTCAGGCGTCGTCGAGGAAATCCAGGCCGAATGGACGGTCGAAACCGACGGTGAATACGTCGTGGAGTTTCGGCCCACCGAGATGGGTGACTACGAGATCGAGCTTACTGCAGAAAGGGCAGGCGTGACGCTGGGCACGGACCACACCTACATCCACACCGCACCCAGTGACGAGGAGTACTTCGGTGCCGGCCGGCGTACTTCATTGCTCCGGCGAATCGCCGACGAAACGGGCGGCCAGTTTTACACGCCGGAGACGGTCAGCACGCTCCCGGAGGACATCTCGATCACCGGGGCCGGCGTCACCCTGGTCCAGGAGAACGATCTCTGGGACATGCCGATTCTGTTTCTGCTGATGCTCTCCCTGATGGGGGCCGAATGGGGCTTCCGCAGAATTCGGGGGCTCGTTTGAAGCACCCGGCCGGACTCGCACTTCGCTCCGTCGCAGTCACCGCCGCCCTCGCGACTGCGCTCGTCGGGCACGCGGCGGCTCAGGGCCGTACCTACGCCATCATCGTCGTCGGCCTCGGCGGTGCCGCCGAATACCGCGAAAGCTTCCACGCCGAGGCTTCGCAGATTTATAGAGCCCTCACGGGCCGACACGGCATGTCCCCGGAAGACGTCACCTACCTCGGAGAAGACATCGACGTCGACCCCGAGATCATCTCGCTCCGGTCGACCCGGGCCAACGTGCTCCAACTCCTGGGTGAGATCGCTCAGAAAGCCGGGCCGATGGACCGCGTGCTCATCGTGCTCATCGGCCACGGCACGTCCGGCAGGAACGAGCCACAGTTCAACCTTCCCGGACCGGACCTGACACCGAGCGACTTCCAGTTGGGGCTGATGGCATTTCCGACGCAGACGCTCGCGCTCGTGCACACCGGCTCGGCAAGCGGCGGTTTCATCGCTCCGCTGTCCGGGCCCAATCGCATCCTGATCGCCGCCACGAAGACCGCGCGCCAGCTGAACGCGACGGAGTTCGGCCAGTTCTTCGCTCAGGCGGTGGCGGGCGAGGGCGCCGACCTCGATCACGACGGCCGGACCTCGCTCCTCGAGGCCTTCCTGTACGCACGCCAGGAGGTGGAGCGCTACTACGAGGACGAGAACGAGCTGCTCACCGAGAACGCCGTGCTCGACGACAATGGCGACGGAGAAGCGAGTCCCGACGCCGGCCTTGCCGGACCCGACGGGCCGCTCGCGGCGACCTTCCACCTGGGCGGCATCTCGGGAACCGCCGCCCAGACGCCGGAGGATCCCATTCTGGCCCGATTGTACGAAGAGCGAGGCGAGATCCAGGGTCGAATCGACGAACTGCGCGCCGTTCGTGACGCGATGACCGAGGACCAGTACTTCGACGCCATGGAGCCGCTCCTCATCGAGCTGGCCCTCAAGAATCGTGAGATCCGTGCTCAGGAGGGTAACGCAGCGTGAGACTCGCCCCCCTCGGCCTGACCCTTCTCGCGTCCTTCTTGACGACGCAGCTACCCGCTCAGGGCATCGCCGACGCCAGAGCGGCGATGCGATCGGGCGAGTACGAGGATGCCATCGACCTGTACCGGGACGTGCTCGACGAGACGCCCGCGGCGACGGAGGCACGCATCGAGCTCATCGACGCGCTCATCGCGACAGGTGCGTACGAGGCGGCGATCTCCACCGGCCGTGGCGCGCCGGACCCCTCCACCGCGGCGAACGCCACGGGGCGAGCGCTCACCCATCTGGGTCGTCTGGACGAGGCCGAAGCGTCGTTCGAGTCGGCCATCGCGGCCGGCGGGCGGTGGGCCCTCACGGCCGACGTGAACCTCGCCGAGCTGCTCTTCAATCGCGGTCACCTCGACGAAGCCATGCGGCGCTTCGACCGCTTCATCGACATCTACAACTCCGCCAACGGCAGCCTGGGCTCGAGGGACCTCGTCGCGGTAGGGCGCGCCGTCCGCTACCTCGGGCGGACCGACCCCGACCTCTTCCATGACGCGCTGCGGGCCTTCGACGAGGCTGCCACCGCCGACCCCACGTGGATGGAGCCGCTGGTCCGCGCCGGCGAACTCTTGCTCGAAAAATACGAAAGCCCGTTGGCCAAGACCGAGTTCGAGAAGGTTCTGGAGCAGAATCCAAACCACCCTGGCGCGCTGCTGGGGCTGGCAAAGGCGCTGGCGTTCGACGGCACATCCGACGCCCGGCGGGTCCTCGACCGACTCCTCGAAATCAACCCGAACCACGTCGACGCCCGCACGATCATCGCGGGTCACTACCTGACGAACGAGGGTCACGAGCAGGCCCGGGAGGAGGCGCGGGCGGCACTCGACGTGAACCCTCAGTCGCTGACCGCGCTGACGTCGCTCGCGGGCTCGTACCTGCTGGCCGCCGACCTGCCAGCCTTTGCGCGCGTGAGGGGACGAGCGCTCGCCATCAACCCTCACTACGCCGAGTTCGAGGTGGCCCTTGCCGAGCTCTCCGTACAGACCCGCCGGTACCATCAGGCGGTCGAACGAGCCCAGGCGGCGGTCGAGTTGGATTCTGCTTCCTGGGAAGCGTGGGGCCTGCTGGGAATGAACCAGCTGCGCGTCGGCGACATCGACGCCGGACGTGCGAACCTCGAGCGGGCGTTCGCGGGCGATCCGTTCAATCCGTGGTTCAAGAACAGCCTGGACCTGCTCGACACGTTCGAACGCTTCGAAATCCGGCGCACGGAACACTTCGAGCTCTTCCTGCACGAAACCGAATCCGATCTCCTCGTGACCTACCTCGCCCCGATCGCTGAAGAGGCGTTCGACAGTCTCTCCCGACGGTACGGGGTCGAACCGACGCTTCCGGTCCGCGCGGAGTTCTTCCCGAGC
>JADFLD010000133.1 GCA_022564535.1 Gemmatimonadota bacterium | reverse complement strand
TTCACCATGTGTGGCATGACTCTTTCTGGTCGTGGGTTGCGGTGGCACGGCCCCGACCCACGCCTACGGCGCGGGTGCCCCCCGTCGTTGAAGCTCCTACCTGTAGCGACAGCTGTGGCGTCGTCGCTCCGCCTAGTATATGGGGCCGTGGCACCGCAACGAGGCCCGCTGTACTTCTTCAACAGCCTGTCAGGCATCGGGGCGTCGGTTCAACGCGGTTTCGATTTCCGATTCCGCGAGGCGCTCGCCGGTAGGCGTCCCGACTTTCACGATCGACCGGGTGAGGCGCGCGGTCATCCTCTCACGGGCAGACTTCGAGGAGTGACTCAGGATGCGCGCGCGGTCCAGATCGACCACGAATACGTCTCCGTCGGGTTCCTCGGTGAGAAGGATGTTGTGCGCGTTGAGGTCGACGTGGAATACGCCGGCCCCGGCCAGGCGCCGAATCAATTCGCCGGACCGGGTCATGGCGACCAGCCAGCCGCGCGTGCCGTCCTGTTCGTGCAATGTGTCCGCCAGCGTGCGGGTATTAGGCACGACCTCGGTCACGAGGTCGGCCCGATAAAAGGGGCCGTCCGGATAGATGACGCCGCAGACGACCGCCGGCGTACGGACGCCACGGGCGCGGGCCGTCATCGACGCGGCGAGCTCGCGAAACGGTCGTGGGCGACCGACGCGCACATATCGATCCCCCATGTGCATGGCCATGGCCCCGCCACGTAGGAAGTGACGAACCGCCCAGCGTGCCGCCCCATCCGGGCCCGCAGCCGGCGCCGGAACGGAGAACACAGGGCCACGCCCGCGGAACTCCGTGCGTCCTTGTCGGCGTTCCGACCAGTCGTACACGGTCATCCCCGACGCGAGAACGGAGTCCATCCAAGCGCTGGCTTCTTCCCACACCATCGCCGTCGCGAAGGCGGTGCCCCGGGTACGGTACCCGTCCGGGACTCCACGGGCGCAGTGCCGCGCAAGGGTAGGGAGCCCGGCCATCAGGCCGTCGCCTGCTCCTCCGGGACTTCCATCAGATAGATGCCCGGACCCTCGAACGTGTCGCCCTTCACCTTTACCCGGAAGGTGTATTGGCCCGGATGCGGGAAGACGACGTCATCCATGGGCAGGATGAGTTGGCTTCGTGCGGGAGGTTGATCCGGGGCCGTGAGGTGAATCTCGGTCTCCCCTTCTACCGTCAGTGATATGTCGCCGGCGTCGTCCTCGAGGTCAGCCTTGAACCGGTATCGTCCGTGGTCATCGCGGCTCCATTCGAGGACGAGCACGAGGACGAGGTGATCCTGTTTCGCCGGAAACCCCGGGGCGGACAGGTCGTGGTACACACCGTGGACGTCGATTTTCCCGTCCGGTGTCGGACGCGCGTCGTCGCAGATGGCGGAGAAGCGTAGGTGCATGTGGGTTCCTTACGTGATTACGAGTCGCCCGTTGGAGAGCCCCACCCACCTCCACCTGGCGAGCGGATGCTGATGATGTCGCCGGCTTCCACGGAGAAGGTCGTCTTTCCGGGGAGGCGCTCCTCTACCCCTCCGCGGATCAGGACGTTCTCTCCAGGCGCCCCATCTTCGCCGCCCTGCGCTCCCGCGGGGCCGACGGTCCTCCGCTCGCACAGCAACACGACGCGTGCCGGCCCGAGAATCTGAAGGTCCCGGCGTAGCCCGTCCCCTCCACGATGCCGACCTGCGCCGCCCGATCCTCGCCGAATCCCATACCTCGTGATTCGGAATGGGTACGCGTGCTCGAGCGCTTCGACCGGTGTGTTCAGGGAGTTGGACATGTGGACGTGCACGCCGCTGAGACCGTCCCCTGTGGGGCCTGCTCCCATGCCGCCGCCGACGGTTTCGTAGTACGCGTAGACCTCTCCGTTTCGCGGGTCCACTCCGCCGATCGTCAGGTTGTTCATCGTTCCCTGTGAGAGGGCCGGCATGAGCTCCGGCAGGGCTTTTCCGAACGCTCGCATGAGAACGTCGGTGATCCGTTGGCTGGTCTCGACGTTGCCGGCCGCGACGGAGGCCGGAGGGTTCGCGTTCACGAGACTGCCCTCCGGGAGGATGAGCGTGACCGCGGACATCGAGCCTCCTCCCGCCGGGAGTGGCTCATCGAGCAGGGCCTCGACCACGCAGCGGATTACATAGCGCGTCGCGGACGACGTGATGGCCGCTACCGCATTCACGCCGCCGGGAACCTGTGGAGACGTTCCCTCGAAGTCGATCTTGAGTCTGGAACCCCGCAGGGTGAGCGTCGCGCGAATCGGAATCGGGCCCGACCCGAATCCGTCGTCCTCGATGAAGTCCTCGCCCACGTAGGTGCCATCCGGGATCAGCGCCAAGCCGGCTTCGACAACGCGGTCGGCGTAATCGATGAGCGCGTCCATCGCTGCCAGTGTGTGGGCCGCTCCACGCTTCTCCACGATCCCGAGCAGCCGAGCGTCGCCCGTATGCAGGGCCGCGAGCTGAGCGTCCAGGTCACCGGCCCGTTCCACGGGAGTTCGCACGTTCGCGAGTATCATGCGCCATAGGTCCCCGTTTCGTTCGCCCGCCTCGTAGAGTCGAACGGGCGGAATGCGCAGACCTTCTTCGAAGATCTCCCGGGCCAGCGGCATGGAGCCGGGCGTCGATCCTCCCACGTCGCTATGGTGTGCGCGGGAGGCTACGTACCCGAGCAGCACGTCATCCTTGCCGTAGACTGCGGAGATCAGCGTGATGTCGGGAAGGTGTGTCCCTCCGCTGAACGGGTCGTTTAGACAAACGACGTCTCCGGGGCCGAGCGTGCCCAGCTCGGACAACGCCGCGTCGACGCTCATGGGCATCGCCCCGAGGTGTACGGGCATGTGGTCACCCAGTGCGACTGCGCGGCCGGCTGGGTTGAAGAGCGCGCACGAGTAGTCGCGTCGCTCCTTTATGTTAGGCGAGAACGAAGCCAGTTTGAGCGCCGCTCCCATCTCCTCCGCCAGCGCGGTGAAGAGGTGCCGAAAGACCTCGAGTTCGACGGGGTTCGGGCGAGGCATTTGCGACATGCAGGTTCCAGTTTCTCAGTTATCGATTCAAGGTTACGTTATATGGCTAGAGCCAAGAGTACGACCGGCGCGCTGACGGCGCGCCTCTTCAATACTTATCGGAGGGTAATTTGTCCAAAGAGAAACTCCTGGATCGCGCTCGCGACGAGCTGTTCAGTCACGTACACCGCTGCGACGTCCTAGAGGCGGCAGCGGAAGATCAGCGCCACTGGATGGATGAGACGATCGACTACATCGGGGAGCGGTATCCCGATTTGACGGATGCGGATCTCCGGGGTCTTCACGAGATCGGCGTCCGTTTTTGCAAGCCGGCCATCGCGCACGGCGCAAACAGCACGGCTAGGACATTGGAGGACGCTCCGGTCGCCTGAGCGATTTCGGACGCAGTCCCGAGGGACGTGACGGAGCGGGGGACCATCGGGTACCTCCGCTCCGTTCTCATTGATACCGGGACGTTCTCGCGGCAGGGTTGCCGTAACGTGGGAGCCCCGGGTATAATTGCGCCCACTTTTTGTTGGGGGTCCCCGGGGGAAAGCACCGATTGGGCTCCCTACGTGCCGAGGAACAAGGGGGCAGGGATTGGGTGACGTGCTGCAGCTGGAAAACGAGAAGCAGCTTCTGAAGCAGTACTATGCCGGGCAGCAGATGCTTTCTCCGAACGGCGGGTTCTTGATACTTCTCGGACTCCGTCCAGCAGATGACGGAACCGCAGCTAGCATATTCGAGTGCAGCGTCTCTTCGCTGCGCTACGAGATGAAGATTCCGAAGGCGACGCGGACCGAGCGGAAGAGAGTCAAGGATGCCGTATCCGCCGGAGAAGAGCCGGATTGCCCCCGCCACGGCCCCGGGACTCGTCTCGTGCGCGCCGGAAAGGAGCTGATCTGTCGCGCCTGCGGAATCGCCTAAGCCAAGTCCTAGGCGGGTAATCGAAAAGGGCGTGGACCGAGTTGCGTGCCTGCGGCTCAGGCCCTTTCCGATCACCCTTTTGGGCGGCTGCGAAGAAGTACAACGTACTCATCAGCCTCGGTGGCATGACGTTCAACAGCCCGCTAGCCGTGGCCCATCTCGGTCTGGTACGGTCTGATGGACCGCATTAGGTTGTGATGAACCAACCCCAAGGCCTGACCCGTGGTGGTCGGCGAGGAGCTTCCTAAATGCCCGAAGGGTTCCTCAGTTCAGAGGAATACGACGAGCAGGCGCACAAGCTCTACAACGACGGTGACTACGATGGGGCCCTCGAGGTGCTCAAAGAGGGCGTCGCGGTTTATCCCAACGCCGTCGAACTCTACGTCGGCCTCGGCTATGCCCGACTGGCTCGAGAGGAGTACGCCTGGGCACGACGCTCCTTCGAGCGCGCCGTGGTTCTGGATTCGAGCCATGAGGATGCGCTCGTTGGGCTCGGGGAGACCCTCCTCCGGTTCGGCGAGCGTGCCGAGGCGCTGAGGCTGTTCGACCAAGTGGCGTCGCTGGGCTTCGACGATGACATCGAGCTCATGCTGACGATGGGACGGGCACTCTACCGGTCCGCGATGTACGGGGAGTGCCGTGACGTCTTCGCCAAGGCGGCCGCTGGGCGCCCCGACAATGCCGATGCAGCGGCCTCGCTGGGGTATGCTCTCCACCGTCTCGGAGACGAGGTGGGGGCGGGTCGTCAAATTCGGCGCGCGCTGAGACTCGATCCGGACCTCTACGAGGCTCGAATCTACTTGGGGCACCTGCTCTACGATCGTGGAGACTGGGAAGGGGCTCTGCGTGAGCTGGAGCGGGTGCCACCCCAAGAGCATTGGGACGCCCTCGCCGTTTGGCGCCTCATGGAATTGAAGAGGACGCTCTGGCATATGGAGTCGGGTGATCCTCGGCTCGCCCCTTGGGAGCAGCGGCTTCGGGAGCTCGAGGAACTCGACGACCCGATCGACCGGCTTCTCGCCGAGGTCGAATCTCGCATGGGTGTCGGGGATCCAAGTACCATCTACGACCCCAGTCAGCTCGAGCTATGGGAACGCTCTCAGTCGTCGGACACCGACGAGACCCATGTGGTCCGGCTCAACGACGGTCGGCGGTTACACGGTAGCTGGCACGCGATTGTCAGGCAGATGAGGGGTCAGGCCGGCTTCAGCCATGAAACGGTTACGCAATACATGAGACGTCTCGCGGAGCGTTGGCACGAGCAGAGTGGGATCGACATTCCCTTTACCGACCCCGAGTCGTTCATGAAGAGTGCCATCGAGGCGGGACTCATTCGACTGGAAGTTGAGGAGTAGGCTCACATGTCCCATCAGATATTGGAGCGCTTTCACCGCGCGCTCATCGAGGAGATCCAGACACAGCGTCCGGAGTACCTGACGAGTCCGTTCACCGTGGCGGAGATCTATCAAAACCTCGTTCCGTACGGATCCCACCGAGAACGCATCGGCGTCGAGATGAACGGCGACTATGAGGAGGCCCTGATCCGGCTGCTCGCCGGTGAGGGGGGGTACCTGATTCTCGATTCGGAGCCTGCGCTGCGTGAACTGCGCGCCGAGCTCGAGGTTTCGAACCCCAATACCGGTCTCTATCGCGAGTTCGCCGCCGTGGATGTGCGTTTAAACCAGGCTTACCTCGACCTTTCGGGGGCGGCGATCGACCAGTTGCCGGACTTGGTAGAGGAGCTCGAGGCAGAGGATCCGGTGGGGATCGCGGAGCTCGCGCCGTCGGAGGAGACGGCTACGGCGGAGCAAATGGGCATCGTTTCTCCCGGTGTCGACATCTTCGCGGATCAGCCCGACCGGGACGATGTGGACCCGCCGCCTGTTCGCGATGACACACGCGCCGGAGGCAGGCCGCCATTGGCGCCCGAGTACGTGACGACTCCCGCCGCTAAAAGGGCTCCGTCGGATGCCTCGACGAGTGAGCCGACACCGACACCCGAGGCGTCCGGTCCCACGTCCGCCGGTGATGGGGCGTGTGCGTGGTGTCGCGCCGAGCTTCCCAGTCGGGAGGGTGTCAACTTCTGCCCCTTCTGCGGTACGGACCTCAAGCTGGTTCCGTGCCCGGCTTGTGGGGAAGAAGTCGAACCTGGTTGGCGGTTCTGCGCGACGTGCGGGACGGAGGCCAGCGCTTGAGGGACGTGAGGTCGCGAAGTGGGGAAGGGCCCCGCATGACGGGGCCTTTCCTGTTCCTGGCCCTCACCGTCCCAGTGCTTGCGGCCGGGTGCGACTCACGCGATCCAGAGCTGATCCCCGATTCCTACCTGCAGTCGGAGCTCGGCCTCACCCGCGACGATCGAGTGCATACCATCGGCCTCACTGGCGGTGTTAGCGAACGAGCCGAACCGGGGACCACGTCGGG
>JADFLD010000132.1 GCA_022564535.1 Gemmatimonadota bacterium | reverse complement strand
ACCGGGCCGCCCGGGCCCGTAAGCTCATGTCAGACATGGTGAAGGGCGGCAGGGGCGGGGCGCGGCCTTGGACGTCGTCTCTCCCCCTCGCCGTAGCTACAGCTACGACTCGTCGTCGTTTCTACTCCAGCTCTCGCGAAACCCTGCGCGCGGTCCACTCCATTACGACCACGGGCTGCTAGGCGGTGGGCTGGGACGGGCCCCCAAACGCATAGGGTTGAGCGCGTTCCGGGGCTCTCCTATATTGATCCATCGATCATAGTCGCTGTTCTGGCGACGGTTTTACGAAGTGGGGGAGTGGTTGCCCCCGCTTTTTTGTTCGGTGTGGACTGGGGTTCGTCGCTTCGGCGGCGTGCCCCTGATTGTTGATAGGAGGGTTCCGAATGCGGGCCGTGCCGGAGATGGAGCGCGAGCTGGACAGCCGCTTGGAAGACTTGGGTTACGAGCTCGTCGAGGTCCGGTGGGGGGGGAGCGGGCGACGTCCGCTGCTCAAGCTCCGCATCGATCGTCCGGATTCGGTGCCGGGTGCGGGGGTTACGGTGGATGAGTGTGCGAAGGTGAGCCGTGCTTTAGGGATGTGGCTGGATGAGCGGGAGGGCTTGGCAGAGCAGTACGTCCTCGAGGTGTCGTCTCCGGGTGTCGACCGGCCACTGGTGCGGGCTCGAGACTTCGAGCGGTTTCGGGGGAAGCGCGTCGCGGTGCAGGGGAAGCATGTTCTGCTTGGTCGGGCGACGCGCCTGGAGGGGGAGTTGCTGGGTCTGGCGGATGCGGACACCGAGTCGGAAGCGGTGCGGATCCGCCTGCCCGATGGTGAAGAGGTGAGCATTCCGAGGTCGAAGATTCGGAAAGCGCAGCTCGTGTTCACGTGGAAGTGAGGAGATAGAGATGGCGGACGCGGCCCAGATCGTTGCGGCCTTTAGAGATGTGGCGTCAACGAAGAATTTGTCCGACGAGGAGATGATGGATCTCGTCAAGGACGGGATTCTGGCGGGCTTGGCCCGTATCTACGGCGCCACCGTGCAGGCCGAAATCGAAATCCATGAGAATACCGGCCAATTCGATATCGTCGTGCTGCGGCGCGTTGTCGTGGACGTCGAGGACTCCGGAACGGAGATCTCGCTGGAAGAGGCCCGATGGGATGACGACACGTTCGAGGTCGGTGACGTCATGGAGATTCCTGTCTCGTTCGCCGACTTCGGCCGCAACGCGGTGATGGCCGTGAAGCAGCGCATCGTCCAACGGGTGCGGGAAACCGAGCGGGAAAGGATTCGCGACGAGTTCGCGGACCAGATCGGGGAGTTGCTGTCCGGAGAGTTGCAGCAGATCGAGCGAGGCAAGCTCGTCATCATGCTCAACCGGGCACGCGATGCCGAGGCGATCATTCCGTGGAAAGACCAGAACCCACGCGAACGGTTCCGTCAGGGGGACCCGATTCGCGCCGTGCTCAAGAAAGTCGAGGAGACGCCCAAGGGGCCGCGCCTGATCTTGTCGCGCGGGGATCCGAGCTTCGTTGCTGCCCTCTTCAAGATCGAGGTGCCGGAGATCTACCAGGGCGTCGTCGAAATCCGGGAAATCGCGCGAGAGGTTGGGGGGCGTACCAAGATCGCTGTCTACAGTCGCGATGAGTCGATCGATCCCGTCGGCGCGTGCGTCGGACTCAAGGGGTCACGCGTCCAGGCGGTCGTGAATGAGCTCGGTGGTGAGCGCATCGACATCGTGCCGTGGCATCCCGATACGGAGGTGTTCGCACGGCGGGCGCTGGCTCCCGCACGGGTGTCGAAGGTGTTGAGCGATCCGGAGCGCAGGGTGATCACCGCCATCGTCGACGAAGATCAGCTGTCTCTCGCGATCGGCCGGAACGGTCAGAATGTGCGCCTGGCCTCCCAACTCATCGGCTGGCAGATCGATCTGTACGGATCGCGTGAGTGGGTCGAGCGGGGTGAAGACCTGTCATCGATCGATGAGACGCCCACCGGGGACGATTACGAGACCTCGGATTTTCCCTTGTCCGAGTTGGACTTGCGGCCTCCGATACTGGCGGCTCTGTCCGAGGCTGGGTATGATA
This sequence comes from Gemmatimonadota bacterium, assembly GCA_022564535.1. The sequence continues at coordinate 4,318 of JADFLD010000132.1, read as the reverse complement.
CATTTCTCCAAATCATCGATTTGGATCGCCAGGATTTGCTTGGAATCGCGGGGCTTGGAGAGGACGGTGCCGACCGCCTCGTGCAGCTCATCGACGAGTTGACGGTGGTGGAAGGCGAGGATGACGAGGACGGAGACACCGAAGCCGAGTCATCGGCCGACGACGACGGCTCGGCAGAGCCGCAGGCAGAAGAAGGGGCCGAGCTGGACGCGGACCCTGACGATGTTGCAGAGTCAGAGGTCTAGCGCCCACGGGCTCCTGGGCCTGGCCCGCCGGGCTGGCGCAGTGGCTCTGGGTACGGCAGCCGTTCGCCGTGCGGTCCGGGAGGGTGAGGCCCTGTTGATTTTGATGGCTGGGGACGCTTCGAGTGTCCAGATGGATAAGATTCGGACGACTTTGCGTGACCGACCGATCCCCCAGGTGATCCTGGGGGATCGAAATACATTAGGCGCGGCAGTGGGTCTCGCGGCGGTTTCGGCCGTCGCGGTGACGAACCGCTCGCTTGCGGATCGACTCCTTGTCGAGTTGAATGGCTCGCAAGGTAAGCGCGGCACCGACGCAGTGGAGGCATGACCGAAGCATGCAGGTAATAGAGTTAGCGGACGACCTGAACGTCGAGGCCGATGCGCTGATTGCGCTCCTCCGGCACATGGGCATTCCCGTGGCGGATGAGGAAGCGACGATTACGGATGGGCAGACGGCCAAGGTTCTCGCGAAAATGGAGCGAGAGCGTCGGGCGGGTCATAAAGATCCGGCCGCTGCTGTCCGTGCGGCCCTGGAAGATGCGGCCCCGGCCTCCAGTCGGCGGCGGCGTCGCCGTCGCACGGAGGTGGTCGAGCCCGAACCCGAGGCGGGTGAGGAGGCGGTTTCGTCGGAAGATGCCGAGCCCGCAGAGCCGTCAAGTGATGCCTCCACGACGGGTGACGCGCCCGCGACAAGCGAGGCCGAGGAGGAGGCTGCGGCCGCCGAGGAGGTCGTCACGGTCGCTGAGGGTGTCGAGGTCCTTGGTGAGGAAGCGACCGAGAACGGTGCTTCTGTCGAGAGCGTGGCGGCTACCCATGTAGCGGAAGCCGCGGAAGCCGCGGAAGCTGCGGAAGCCGCGGAAGCCGCGGAAGTCGGAGACGAGGTGCCGGGCGCCGAGAGCGAATCCGCGGAGGCCGGGCCGGAGACCTCTCCCGCCGCCGAAGCGTCAGAGTCGTCGGTCCTCCCTGAAGAATCGTCACGGGTGCGCCTCGCTCCGGCTCGGACCGGTGCTCCGGATGGGCCCGTTCGCACGATCAGGCGTCCGTCACCCGCTGTAGGCGGGGTCCCCGCAGGACAGGTTCGCGTGCAGGCTGGCGGGTATACGGCGGACGGTCGGAGACAGTTCAAGGACAAGAAGAAGGGGAAGAAGCGCGCGGGCGTGGACCAGAATGCCGTGCAGTCCAACATCCAGCGCGTCATGGCCGAGCTCAAGGGCAAGGGCAAGAAGCGTCGGAGGAAGGGCCAGCGATTGTCAGTGGAGGAGCAGGAGGCACAGCAGCAAGAGGTTCATGAGGAGAAGGAGCGAGAGCGGACGACGATTCGAGTCAACGAGTTTCTGACCATAGCCGAACTCGGCGAGCTCATGGACGTGTCCTCGACCGAGATCATCGGGTCGGCTTTCAAGAACCTCGGGCTCTTGGTCACCATCAACCAGCGTCTGGACTTCGATCAGATCGAGATGGTGCTCGACGAGTTTAACTTCACGGCGGTTCGCGAAGAGGAGTATGGTGCCGAGCCCGATGTCGAGGACGTCGCTGACGCCCCCGAGGACCTCAGGCCGCGTTGGCCGATTGTCACGGTCATGGGGCATGTAGATCACGGGAAGACGCTTCTTCTCGACCGCATTCGGGACACGAACGTCGTGGCCGGCGAGTCGGGTGGCATCACGCAGCACATTGGAGCGTACCATGTCGCGCTGGACGATGAGCGCAACATCACGTTCCTCGACACACCTGGCCACGCGGCGTTTACCGCGATGCGCGCGCGCGGTGCCGACGTCACGGATATCGTCATTCTCGTTGTGGCGGCCGACGACTCCGTCATGCCGCAGACGATCGAGGCGATCAGCCACGCCAAGAATGCGGGTGTCCCGATGCTCGTGGCGATCAACAAGATCGACCTGCCTGGGGCCGATCCCAGCCGGGTCAAGCAGGAACTCTTGCAGCACAACGTCAATGTCGAGGACTTCGGTGGGGACGTGCTCGCCGTCGAGATTTCGGCCAAGACCGGCGAGGGCATTGATGAGCTCCTGGAGAAGGTCCTTCTCCAGGCCGAGATGTTGGAACTCAAGGCGAACCCGGATCGGGAAGCGTTCGGAACGGTGATCGAAGCCGAACTCGACATCGGGAAGGGCGCAGTCGTGACGGTGCTGGTGCAAAAGGGCACGTTGCGGGTCGGAGACTCCTTCCTGTGCGGCCTTTACGATGGGCGAGTAAGGGCCCTTCTCGACGAGAGGGGTGCGCCGGTGGAGGAGGTCGGCCCGGCGACGCCGGTGCAGGTGCTCGGCGCGGGTGGTGTCCCGCAGGCCGGCGATACGTTCCAGGTCATGGCGGCCCAGGAGGCTGCCGATGTCGCCAACAACCGCCAGCGCCTGGATCGTGAGAAGCAGCTACGCATTCGTGAGCGCGGCGTGAAGTTGATCGACTTCGGCGCGCTCGCTGCGGCCGGGAAGGTCTCGACTCTCCCGCTGGTCATCAAGGGCGACGTGGACGGCTCGGTTCAGGCCCTGGCCGACTCGCTCGAGCAGCTGGGGACGAGCGAGGTTCGGGTAGAGATCATCCATCGCGGCGTAGGGGCGATCAATGAGTCCGACGTGCTGCTCGCGCACACGGCTGGCGCGGTGATCATCGGATTCCGCGTGCGTCCGCAGACGACGGCGCGCCTGGAGGCCGAGCGGGAGGACGTCGACATTCGTGTGTACGAGGTCATTTATGAAGCGGTCGACGATGTGACCTCGGCGCTCGAGGGTATGCTCGCTCCCGAGAAACGCGAAACCATCGATGGCTCTGCCGAGGTTCGGGAGGTCTTCAAAGTTTCGAAGGTGGGCACGATCGCCGGAAGCTACGTGGTGGAGGGTCGCATCGATCGGAAGGGGTACGCGAGACTCATTCGCGACGGGATCGTGGTGTACAACGGTGCCATATCCTCGCTCAAGCGCTTCAAGGATGACGCCAAGGAAGTTCGGGAGGGCTTCGAGTGTGGCATAGGCATCGAAAACTTCAACGACATCAAGGTCGGGGACGTGATCGAGTGCTACGCCGTTGAGGAAATCGCGCGTACGCTGGCCGACTCGGCCTGATCGGGGGTTGGTAGTCGTATCGCAAACCTGGGAGCTGTCGTTGCCCGGGTGCGCGTCTCTCAAGGAGAAGCGGTCCGTGATCCGCTCCCTGCGCGATCGACTTCGGACGAAGTTCAACGTGTCGGTTGCGGAGACGGGGCTGCAGGACGTGCACGCCAGGGCCGAGATCACGATCGCTCTTGTCACGAGCGACGGGCGCATGGCCGAGTCGGTGCTGGACAAGACCGATCGATTCGTGGAAGCGCACAGTGGGGCCGTCATCGTGCGCGTCGAGCGGGAGGTCCGTTGATGCGACCCAACTCTGGTACGCCTTTTCTGCGAGGGGTAGCCCGATGAGCAAGCGTCTCGCCCGACTCAGCGAGCAACTCAAGAGAGAGCTATCGGAGCTGATCCGTACTCAGGTTCGCGATCCACGGGTCGGACTCGTCACCATCACCGGTGTGGAGATCGCCGCAGACCTCGGCTCCGCCAAGGTGTACGTGCGAGAGCTCGGCGGGTCCGAAGATCTGGCTCGGACGTTGGAAGGACTCGAGGCGGCGGCGCCGTTCCTGCGATCGGCACTGGGCCGCATGCTTCACATCCGGCGCATTCCCGAGCTCCGCTTTCGGGAGGATCGGTCGTACGAGGGGGCTCGCCGTATTGAACAGGTGCTCGCCGATGTTCTTCCTCCGGACGAGCCGCTGGACGCCGGTCGCCAGACGCCCGAACGTGCCGAGGATGCCTCGGCGGGAGACACGGCGCGGGACGACGACGGTCCGGTGACGGACCCCGGAGACCCGGGGTGATAGCAACCGGGACTGACTTTGTCCTTCCCGTCGACAAGCCAGAGGGGCCCACCTCACACGACGTCGTAGGGGCGGTTCGCAGAGCTGTCGGAACTCGGCGGGTGGGTCACACCGGGACGCTCGATCCGTTCGCTTCAGGGCTGTTGCTGCTGTGCGTAGAGCGTGCCACCCGGCTAGCCGAATACCTCTCGGGTCTCGACAAAAGCTACGA
>JADFLD010000131.1 GCA_022564535.1 Gemmatimonadota bacterium | reverse complement strand
GGGACGGCAGTACATCGTGATCTCCGTGGGCGGCGGCGGCGAGGCGGCGGAACTCGTGGCCCTGGCACTGCCAGTGGACTAGCCGGCGACGGTGCCTTTGCCGTGGACCGGCCGACCACGAGTGGCACGATCGACGTCAGTGGCCGACATTTAACGCGGCCCACAACAGTCTGCGACGGAGTAGAGATGCTAGCTAGGGAACACGCACAAGCCCGAGACCACGCCGCGTCTCACCCCGCGCTCACCGACACACAGACGGGCTTGGCCAACCGCCTGCATTTCGAGTTGGTGTACAACTACCTGTTCGAGGCTGGCACCCGAGGACTGCCGTTCTCCGTGATGCTGATCTCGGCGGGGTCCACGGAAGAGGCACCCGAGGAAGAAATCCGCGCGGTGGGCCAGGCCATCGAGAAGACCACGCGCAACTCCGATCTCGTATCCTACGTTGGCGCCGGGCGATATGACATCCTGCTTCTGGGCACGAATCTTCAGGGCGCACGAATCGCCGACGACCGCGTCGAGACGGCGCTGGAGGGGCTGGCTCCCGGAGCCGTTTCATTCGGCCTGGTGGCCTACTCTTCCGAAATGAAAAAGTCCCAGGATCTTCTGGAGGCCGTCGACACCGCGCTCCTCGCCGCAGAAGCCGCAGGTGGGGGCGTCGAATTCGGCTAGCGACCCCAGCTCAGCAGTCGACCAACCGGATCTCGTCCGGCTCGTTGGGCACGACGCACAGAAACTCGAACGGCTCATCGCCCTCGTCGGCCAGGTAGTTGTGCGGCACGCCACCCGGGATGTACACGACGTCTCCGGCCTTCACGTGATGGACGTCGTCCCCGATTTGGACGCGCGCGCTGCCACGAAGCACGTATTGTTCGTGCTCAACCTTGTTCGTATGCATGGGCATACCTCCACCCGGCTCCATGACGAAGCGGCGCATGGCGAAGTTCGGGCCCTCATCCGGACCGATCAGTACCTGGCGCCGGGTCGCGGTCCCAGCCGTGACTTCCTCCAAGGGGAACGTATCTTGGTGCCGTACCGACATCGGTTGCTCCTGTGCGAGGGTGCCGGAAGAAGCTATGTGGCAGGAAGACCCGCAGGAAGCAGGAAGAACCCCTCGTTCGCGAGACTACCCATGACACGATGCAGCCGCCGGACCCCGTGCCCACGTCGTACCCACGCAACGCTCGCGATCTGCCTGGTCCTGGGGAGCGGATTCGCCTGCACGGGCACACCGCCCCGGGAGGCGAGCCCGCCGGTCGAGCGGACTCCAAAGGTGTTGCTGATCGGCATCGACGGCGTTCGTGTCGACGTTCTCGCGGAGGTGCCGACACCCCACTTGGACGCGCTCGCGGCTCGTGGCTCGTTCACGACACGAACGCGTACCACCACGCCTTCGGTCAGCGGTCCCGCGTGGTCGTCGATGCTCACCGGCGTGTGGCCTGAGAAGCACGGCGTCACGAGCAACCGGTTCACCAACCGCAATTATGATCGGTATCCGGACTTCCTCACGCGCATCGAGCAGGTCCGACCGGAGTTGGCAACGTTCGCGGTTGTGGACTGGCTACCGTTGGGACAGATCGACGGCGGCGGACCGACCCTCGGCCATCAGATCGACGTCAGGGAAGTCCTGGACGGCTCCGAGCTCGGGTGGGCCGAGGCCGACACACGGTCTGTCCGACTCGCGGTCCGACACCTCAGTCAGGCCGACCCGGACGCGATGTTCGTGTACCTGGGCAATCCGGACGAGACCAGCCACGAACACCAGTCGATCGGCGTCGAGTACCGGGACGCGATCGCGCTCTCAGATCGTCACGTCGGCAGGCTCGTCGAGGCGATCCGTGCCCGCCCCCATTACGCATCGGAAAATTGGTTGATCCTGGTGAGCACGGATCACGGCCGCTTGGAGAATGGGGACCATGGAGGGGACAGCCCGATCGAGATGACGACGTTCATCCTCTCGAGCGGGCCAGACGCCGCGCTGGGAACGCTGACCGGTGAGACGTTCATCGTGGACGTCGCCGTCACCGCGTTGGCGCACCTGGGAATCTCCATCGATTCCACGTGGGAACTCGACGGGAAGCCCGTGGGCTTGCGCTGACGCAGTAAGGAACGCGCCTACGATTGACGTAGCCCTCAGCCGCCCAGCCGATACGACGCCACGCGCAAGGCAGGTTTCATGGAGTACTCGAAGTAGAGGCGGTTTTCCCCCTTCTCCACGACGTTCTTCGTCTGCTGACGCGTCTTCGGATAGTCGTGGCCCGACTCGTTCTCCACGACGAGCACCCCGCCCTCCGGCAGTCGGGCCACGAGCTCCTCTATTTTCGCCCGCAGGCGATCGAGAAGAAGCTGCTCGGTCTCGTTCTGAACATAGCCGTCCGCATCCGCCGTGAGCTCGACCATCTCGATCAGGGAATACTCGTCGACGAAGCCATCGACGGGTATCGTCCGCCCCCGGTTCCGGCGGAATCCGACCTCATTGAGCGCCTTGGCATCGAAATTGATATCGACACTCTCATAAGACGTCCCGTATCGCTTGACGATCATGGCGTTCGTTCAGGAGTTCGGGTTGAGCAGAGCCTCGAGTTCCTCAGGCGTCAGATCGGACGCGGAGCGTGATCCGAGGCCGTGCGGTGACCGGGACTTGCGTCCGCGCAGCGCCGCCGCTCGGCTCTCGGTCTGCGGCGTACCCACGTAGTCGTACTCGGGAAGATGAATCCTCTCGACGGTGCGCCCGAGCCGATGCTCCAGACTCTTCATCGCGCCTAGGTCCCCGGCCGTAATGAACGTAATGGCCGTGCCCGTCTTCCCCGCGCGGCCGGTCCGACCGATGCGGTGCACGTAGTCCTCCGGATCGAGGGGCACGTCGTAGTTCACGACATGGCTGATGCCCTCGACGTCGAGCCCGCGCTGAGCCACGTCGGTCGCGACCAGGACCCTCACCTTCCCGGTAGCGAATCGCTCCAGCGCTCGAGTCCGATCTTTCATGTTGCGATTCGAGTGCATCACGTCGGTCGTGATGCCCTCGCGCTGGAGTCGGGCATCGAGAACGTCCGCCCCCGCCTTCGTTCGCGAGAAGATCAACACCTGGTCCCAGCCAGGGTCCTTGAAGAGCTCTAGAAGGAGATCGGGCTTCTTTTCCGGTTTCACCGAGTAGAAGAACTCCTCGATGCCGTCCGCGGTCGTGCCGGACGGCGCCGCCTCGATCCACAGGGCATCTCGCGTGATGCGAAGCGCTAGGTCATGCACTCCGTGCGGCATCGTCGCGCTGAAGAGCATGGTCTGCCGCTTCTTCGGCATCCCACTGAGGACCTGCTCGATCTGAGGCCGGAACCCCATGTCGAGCATTCGGTCCGCCTCGTCGAGTACCAAGTAAGCGACCTTGCTGAGGTCGACCCTGTTCGACTGCATGTGATCGATAAAACGACCCGGTGTAGCCACGATGACCTCGTAGCCCTCCTCGAGCGCCTTGATTTGGGGCGCATAACTGACGCCCCCGAAGATGGCCTCCGAACGGACACTCGTCCCCTTGGCGAGGGCCGCAGTGTCATCCGACACCTGCTGTGCCAACTCGCGTGTCGGGCAGAGGACGATCACCTGCAGCCCGCCGCCTACATTGAGCTTCTCGAGAGCCGGAACCATGAACGCCGCCGTTTTACCCGTGCCGGTCTGCGCGATCCCCACGACATCCCTATCGGAGAGGCCGGCCGGAATCGCCTGAGCCTGGATCGGAGTCGGCGTGTCCCAGCCGAGGGCTTCGATGGCGGCGAGACGCTCCGGCGAAATATCTAGGTCTTTGAAACGGGGAGAATCCAAGGGCGATCAGTCCTTCATGAGAGTGGACCCCGCGATGCGACGTCCCGCACACCATAGAGTGTGCGCTGAAAAAAGTAACGAGCTTTCTTGCCAAGGGTGTAGCTTGCTGACAATTTGCCGAGAATAGGGGCAAGGGTCGCAAGGCCCGAAACGAACCCAAAGAAAGAACGGTGGCCCATCGGACGATGGACACGAACAACTCCGACTCGCCCTGCACGTCGGTCCTCTTCGTTTGTCTTGGCAACATCTGTCGCTCACCCTTGGCCGAAGGCGTCTTCCAGCACCTTGTGGCCGAAGCCGGTCTCTCGGGGCACTTCGAGATCGACTCCGCGGGCACCGGCGCATGGCACGTGGGAGAAAAGGCGGACGCGCGGGCCGAGATGGTGGCGAACCAACACGGCGTCGAGCTCGAGAGTAGAGCCCGCCAAGTCACGGAGGACGACCTCCACCGCTTCGACTACGTCATCGTGATGGATCGCGAGAACCTGCGCAGCGTCGAACGCATGGCGGACGCGACCGGCTCGAACGCCCAAATCGCGCTCCTTCGGGACTTCGATCCCGAGGACAGCGGGGACGAAGTCCCCGACCCCTACTACGGGGGCTCGAGCGGCTTCGAGACGGTCTACGAAATCGTACACCGCTCCTGCCAGGTTCTCATGAAGAGGCTGCGGGCCGCCTGATGGCTCTCCCGGATTCAGTCCGGGAACAGGTCGAAACGACGCTCGCCGAGTCGGGGCTGGGATCGCGCATCGCCTCGAGCGCGCCGATCGGCGGAGGCTGCGTAAGCAACGGCCTTCGTCTCGATACCCACGACGGCGAGCGGTACTTCCTGAAGTGGAAGTCCGATGCGCCAGACGGGATGTTCGCAGCGGAATCCGCCGGACTCCGAGCCCTGAGACGGGCGGACGGGCCCCGCGTCCCGGAACCGATCGGCTGGAGTGACTCGGGCACGGGTCCGTCGTGGCTCCTGATGGAGTACGTCTCGCCAGCACGGGCCGAAACGGACTCCGACGAACGTATGGGTCGAGGGCTCGCAAAGATCCACGCATCCGCGGCCGTCACGACCTTCGGCTTCGAGCACGACAATTGGATCGGGGCCCTCCCTCAAGCCAACGAGCCAGAGACGTCATGGGCCACGTTCTGGCGGGACCGGCGGATCGTCCCGCAACTGAATCTCGCGCGGGAGAATGGTCACCTGAGCGGCCCCGAGTTGGGCCAGCTCGTCGAACTGATTCCGGTCGCGCTCGAAGCCACCGGTGGGGCCGAGCTACTCCACGGCGACCTGTGGAGCGGAAACGCATACTTCAGCGAGGGCGGCGTACCCGTCCTCATAGACCCGGCGGTGTACCGAGGCGACGGGGAAGTGGACCTCGCGATGAGCGAACTGTTCGGAGGATTCGGCCCCCGTTTCTATGACGCCTATCACGAGGTGCGGCCGATATCGCCAGAATACCGGAGCCATCGCCGCGACCTGTATCAACTCTATTACCTGCTGGTGCACGTAAACCTCTTCGGCGCCTCGTATGTCGCGAGCACCGTGCGAGCCGCTAGGTGCGTCATGGCCGCGCTCCGTTAGGGCGTAGATGCGGCTCCGACCAGCGAGGCGATTCTGCTAAGAGCGTCATCGATCACCTCATCCGCCGCCGCGAAGCTCAAGCGCACCCACCGGTCATCGCCGAACGCCGCACCCGGAACGAGCGCGACTCCCTCCCTTTGCAGGAGGTCGGAGCACCAGGCTGTCGCGTCCTGCACCTCACCTTCGAAGAACCCATCGACGCGAAAGAAGAGGTAGAATGCACCCATCGGTTCGACGAAGGGCACGCCGGGAAGCAGTTCACCCATTCGCGCGACTACGAGGTCCCGACGCCGCCGGAACGCGGCGCCCATCTCGTCCAGGGACCGCTCCGCGGCGGCCGTGTCCGAATAGGCCGCCAGCGCCGCGACCTGCGAAGGCGTCGCCGCGTTGGACGTAATCTGACTCTGCAACGCGGTGAACTTCCCAGCGACTTCGACCTCGGCGTATGAAAATCCGATTCGCCACCCCGTCATGGCGAAGCTCTTCGAGGCGCCGTCGATCAACACGAACGGACCGAGGCTGTCCACGGAGAGGTCCAGGATCCCGGGCGCGGCGCCGTCGTCCCCGAAATGGATGCTACGGTAGATCTCGTCGCTGAGAAGCCAGATTCCGCGGTCGCGGCACCACTCTGCGATCGCTCTGAGCTCGCCGACGCCGTACACAGCCCCGGTCGGATTGGACGGCGTGTTGATGATGAGCCCTCGGGTACGGCTCGTCGCGGCGGCCTCAAGCTCGGAGGTCGTAATCTTGAAGTCGTTGGCCTGATCGCCGAAGACCGTGACCGGCTCTGCCCTCGCGATCGTCACGAGCGCCGGATATGTCGTCCAGTAGGGCGCGGCGATGAGAACGTCGTCGCCCGGTCCGAAGAGGGTGAAGATTGCGTTGAACAGTGACTGCTTCGCCCCCGCCGTCACCACGACGCCCTCCCATGCCATGTCACGCCCTGACCGCTCGCCCAGCCGCAACGCGATCGCCTTTCGCAACTCCGGAATTCCCGCGGGAGGCGTATACCGGGT
>JADFLD010000130.1 GCA_022564535.1 Gemmatimonadota bacterium | reverse complement strand
TCACGAGCATGTGATACGCAGTCTGGAACGTCAGCGGCATCGCCGCCGCCTGCTCGAAACTCAGTGACTCGGGGATGACGTGCACGTTCTCCGCCGGTACGGCGACGTACTCGGCGTAGCCACCCGGCCACGCGGGGCCGAGCATGCGGTAGTTCCGGCAGAGGTTCGTCTCTCCGGCCTGGCAGAAGTCGCACGTTCCGTCGACGATGCTCGGATCGAGCATCACGCGCGAGCCGGCCTCGACGCCGCCGGCGCCAGCACCGGCTTCAACGACCACCCCCGCGACATCGGACCCGAGAACGAGCGGCGGGTCGAACGTCGCCTCGCCACGGCTCCCGGAACGTCGCCAGACGTCGAGATGGTTGAGGGCCGTCGCCCGCACTTCGACGAGCAGCTGTCCGGCTCCGGCTTCGGGGTCCGGCAGTTCGCCGTACGTGAGTACCTCGGGCGGGCCGGTGCGGCGGATATAGCTGGCGTTCACGGGTGCCTCCTCACGCGACTCCCATCGTCGATCGAGCAGCCGAACGTTGTGAGCGGATCCTGCGTTCGGCGGGCTCTCGTTGCGAAACTTCCGCTCGCGTCCCCACGCAGCGGGAGCGGCGATCCTCGATCAACGTAACGCTCGGTATCACGTCCAGTCTTCATGTGGCGATGCGTGTCGCCTTAATAACTCTTGACGATTTGTCATTCACTGACCGAGGACGCGAGATCACTGGCCTGATAGCTTGACGCTTCAAGGAGTGAGGAGCGTTCGAAACTGGCAGCCCTGAGATACGCGGAACTGCTGAGGCGACCAGCCCACTACGTGTCGCTTGCAAGGGCAACCAGACGGCCCGTGCTGCTCGTCGGACTGCTCGCGTTCCGGGGGCTCCGAAGGGGGGCGGAGGTCGATACCGGGCACCGTGCTTTCCTCGGGTTGGCGCTCGCGAACGTCGTGGCTGTGCTTCTCTTGAACATGAGTTACAACACGTGGCAGGGCGGGGTGTCGGCCGGCGCGCGCTTTCAGATCGTCGCGCTGCCCTTCTACATCGCGCTTCTCGCGCTGGTCCCGAAGCGTCGATGGATGCCCCACGCGGTGATAGGTCTCGGAGCCATCTCGGTCGCGAACATGTTCGTGATCGCCTCGGTGTCGCCGATGGCTCAGGACGCTCTTCACGGATCCCCGTTTTTCTTCACGTGGGCGAAGTTTCTCGGCGTGATGAAGGTCGATCTCGGCCTTGCTGCGGCGCCCCCCCTGGGCGGTCCGTTGTCTCGTGGATCGCTTCACGTCTACCCGACGTTCCTGCTCCGCGACTGGTCGATCACGCTCATGGATCCGCTCATTGCACGATACGCCTCATTCAACCTCGGAGAGCGTCTTCTAGGCCTCCAGGGGGTGTGGTCTCTGGTGCCGCTGGGGGTCATCGAAGGCGCGCTCGCGGGCATGGCCATGCGTCTCGTTCGAAGGCCGCAGGTCTGAACGATCCGGTCAGGTGCTTCCCAGTTTCTCCAGCTCCGAGCCCGGGTACACTTCGAGGAAGTGCGCCAGGATCCGATGCGTAAGCCCCCAGATGTGCTCTCCGACGACGTTGTAGCTCGGGAACATCCGCGGTCCTCCCGGCAGGGGGATCTCCACCGAGGTGAGCGTGTCGGCCGAGCGCAAGGTGTCGAGCGGGATCCAATAGACGCGTTCGACCTCGTGGGACGCGACGAGCGCTTCCGTGTCTGCGGGCACGCCGAACACGTACGGGGCGATGAGTAGCTTCGGTAGGTGAGGCCCGGACGTCGCGACGTCGCTTAGGCGTCCGAGAGGGAATCCGACCCGTTGGAGATCGACCCCGGTTTCCTCCAACGTTTCACGCTCGGCCGTCTCGAGGAGGCCCGAGTCCGTCGGCTCCCGTCGTCCACCGGGTAGCGCCATGTGTCCCGACCAAGGATCTCGTTCGGACGTCGCGCGCTTGATGAGCAGGAAGTCAAGATCGTCCCGGGCACGGACGACGACGGATACCGCCGTCTCGAGACGCTCGCCGATCTGCGCTCGGGGGGCGTTACGCTCGGACGCACGCGATGCCAGCGCTTCGCTCATGACCCCGAAACGCCGATCGGTCTCGAGGAGGCTCATCAGACCCCGGTCGCTCCGGCTCCCCAGATCAGCTTGTGGACCTGGATCTGGAAGCGGACCTGAAGGCCGTCCTCCAGAATCCAAGTCGCCAGATCCTCCAGGTCGATCTCGCCCCATACCGGCGACATCAGGAGCGCTCTCAGGGTGCCTTCGTCCACGCGTCGGTCGAGCCCGCGTTCTCGGATCGTGTCGCGTGACCACTCGTAGTCCGCCCGGTCCATGACCACGAATTTCACCTCGTCCCGATGGGTCAGATGGTCGAGGTTGCTCCACAGGTTTCGGCTACATTCGCCCGAGCCTGGGCACTTGAGGTCCATGATCTTGTGCACGCGCTCGTCGAGCGGCGCCACATCGAACGCGCCCGAGGTTTCGACGAGCACGGTATAGCCTGCGTCGAGTAGCCGGTCGGCCAAGTCGAACGCGCCAGCGTGCGAGAGCGGTTCGCCGCCGGTGATCTCGACCACACGGGCGGGGTGACGCCCCACTTCGGCGAGGATTTCGTCGAACGTCATCCTGCTTCCGCCGTGGAAGGCGTACTCGGTATCGCACCACGTGCAGCGGAGCGGGCATCCTGTGATTCGGACGAAGGTGCAGGGCATGCCGGCCCAAGTCGACTCGCCCTGAATCGAATGGAAGATCTCGGTGATGCGAAGGAACGGTTCAGCCATCAGTCCCAGGCTCACCCCTCACGTCCTCCTCCTCGGCCTGTCTCTTGAGAATTGCTTCCTGGAGTAACTGCTGTACCTCGAAGAGTGTTTTCTCCCCGAGCTCGTCCTTCACCTCCTCCGACGTCGGGCACTGTACCAGCGTAGGGGTTTCCACATGCCCGACGATGCCGATGCCACTCTCGGCCCACCTCGGGAAGACGAGATAACCCGCGAAAGGAGTCCGCAGATTTCCGGTCTTCTCGATCTCGACGGACACGGTGTATGGATGTCCGTCGGACCCTTCATACGCGGGCGGCCGATTATGGACGCGGAAGTATCCGCCGAGCGTCGTGTCGTGGTCGGTCATCCGACAAGCTAGAACAACGCCTCGGGGCGAGCTACCGACCCAACCCGTTATGAGTCCACGCGGAGACGGCTTAGACTTGGGGCGCTCTGGTTCTCCACCATGAGGTGACTCGATGCCCAAGATGATGCGCGCTGCGGTATTTCAGGATTGCGGCGGTCCAGAGGTCATTGAGATCCGCAAGGTGCCGATCCCCGAGCCGGGTCCCGGCGAAGTGCGGATCAAGGTGGAGGCGGCGGCCATGAACCACCTCGACCTATGGGTGCGGCGGGGTCTTCCGATCGAAACTCCGATGCCCCACATCGGTGGCTCGGATATCGCGGGCGTGGTCGATCGGGTCGGACCCGGCGCGGACGACGTTCCTGTCGGGACACGCGTCGTGGTGGATCCGTCTCTGAGTTACGATTGGTACGCCGGCCAAGATCGGGGCGAATCGTTCGACGAGCTTCCCTTCCGAATCATCGGTGAGCACACGCAGGGCGGTTTCGCCGAGTATACGGTCGTTCCGGCTGAGAATCTGCTGGAGATCCCCGGTGACTTTTCGGCGACCGATGCCGCCGCTGCGGGTTTGGTTTTCGTCACGGCCTGGCGCGCGCTCATTACCCGGGGGCGCCTTCGAGCCGGTGAGAGGGTGCTGATTACCGGTGCGTCCGGCGGTGTAGGAACCGCGGCGGTCCAGGTCGCGCGGCGCGCGGGCGCGAAGGTGTTCGCGGTCACTGGAGGGCAGGAGAATGCCACGCGCACCGCTGAGCTCGGAGCCGACATCGTGTACGACCGGTTCAAGGTCGACTTCTCCCGCGAGGTGTGGCGAGACACCCACAAGAAGGGCGTCCACGTCGTGTTCGACACGGTGGGCGAGGAAATCTGGTCGAAGTGCCTCCGGGCGCTGTCGAAGGGTGGACGCTTGGTCACGTCCGGCGCCACGACGGGTTCGCGGGGTGTCACCGAGTTACGCCTGGTGTTCTGGAAGCAGCTCGAGATCCTGGGCAGCACCATGGGCACACCCACCGAGTTCCGGGAAGTCATGCGCCTGATCTTCGATGGCACGTTTTCCCCTGTGGTGCAGGAGGTCATGCCGCTCGCTGACGCGCGTCGTGCCCATGAGATCCTGGAGGAAGGCAAGATCTTCGGAAAGCTGGTTCTGGTGCCGTGAACATCCGGGAAGCTCAGGAAAAAGTAGACGAGTGGATCTCGCAGTTCGAGGAGGGCTACTGGCCGCCCCTCACCAACCTTGCCCGCTTGACCGAGGAAGTCGGCGAGTTGGCGCGGGAGATGAACCACCGCTTTGGCCACAAGACGAAGCGGGCCGATGAGTCGGACCAGGACCTCGCAATCGAGCTGGCGGACGTCTTCTTCGTCCTGCTCGTGATCGCGAACGAACAGGGCATCGACCTCGATGAAGCGCTCGAGCGTGTGCTCGAGAAGTACCGCTTGCGCGACGCGGACCGGTGGACGCCGGTCCAGGGGACTCGCTGACCCACGGGCTCCAGGTATCAGCCTACCAGCGTGTAGTGTCCGTGGATGCATAGCCATCGTCCGCCTTCGCGCACGAAAATGCGCGTCGACTTCCCGCGTGACGTCGAGGGCTGACCGGTATCCGCCGAATTGCTCTCGTCGGTCCAGTAATAGGTGATCCAGGCGACGTCGCCGCGCACGGTGACCTCCGCTTGGTGCATTTCTGTATGGATGTTCCTGCTCCGATCGGTCCAGTTCTTCACGCCACGCATTTCGTAGGCTTTGCCCTCGTTCAGGTAGGTGTCCGTCTCTCCGAACGACGTGAAGTCCTCGTGGATGTAGGTCGCGTATCGCTCCAGATCGGCCTGCTCAATGGCGTCCCACATGTCGATGAGTGTCCGCTTCACGGCGTCTTCCGCCGATTGACCCGAGGCCGTCGTGGGCAGCAGGCAAAGTAGGAGGAATGGGATTACGGGCGGTGTGTGGCGAGCAGCTCTATGCATCGGTCTATCTCTTGATCTGTGTTGTAGAAGTGGGGGCTCACCCGCACGAAGCCCGGTCGGTGGTCCACGATGACACCACGCTCGGCCAGATGCCTCACGGCGGCGGGCGGATCGTCGTTGTGGATCATCACGATCGCGGTGCGATGCTCCGGAGCGGGTGCCCGGACGCGAAGCCCCGCCTCGAGGGCCCCCTCCATGAGGCGGTCCGTGAGTGCCCGGTTTTGTCGGACGATCTCCGCCATGCCGACCTCGTCGACGAGCTCTTGGCCGCCGAGCGCCGTGTGTACCGTGGGCAGCGCTGGCGTGCCCATCTCGAAGCGGCGGGCGTCCGGCCGATACTCGAAGCCCTCGAGGTCGAAGTCGAACTGTCCCTTCGTGGCGAACCACGACGTGATCCGTGGCTCGAGTCTCTCCACGAGCTCCTCGCGCACGTAGAGGTAGGCGAGGCCCGGCCCACCACACAGCCACTTCAGAGGGCCGGTCGTATAGAAGTCGACGTCGGTTTCGGTGACGTTCAGCTCGACCTGGCCGGCGCCCTGGTATCCGTCGATGAGCGAATATGCACCCACCCTTCGGGCGATTCTCGAGAGGGCCGTGATGTCCTGTTCGTACCCCGTCGTGAAGAAGACATGGCTGGTGGCCAGGAAGAGCGTCCGCTCGTCCACGGCCGCTTCGAACTGCTCGGGATCGATGCGGACGCCATCGGGACTGCGCAGCACGACGAGTTCGATTTCGGGCTTCACCGCCCACTGGTACGCCAGTGTCGGGAAGTCGAGCTCGGTGCATACGACCCGGTTGCGACCCTCGAGACGCACCGATTCCGTGATGACAGCGAGTGCGCACGAGGTCGAGGGCAGGAGGGCGATTTCTCGAGGAGTGGCGCCGAGGAAAGCCGCCACGCGAGTCCGCAGATCCTCCACACGGTCGAGCCAGTGGCCATACCACGCCGACGCACCCATGTCGTGCCAGTGTTCCGTGAACTCTGCGAGGTAGGCCTCGGATCGGCGTGAGAGCGCACCGAGCGAGCAGGAGTTCAGGTAGGTACGACGCCCGAGGATCGGGAACTCGGAACGAATGGCGGATCGGTCGAGCACGCGACCTCCTCTGAGGGAACCGACCGGGAGGATACGGCCTGCCCACCGCCCATGGCTACCTCCACGGCCGGGTGAGATGTGTCCGCCGTCTTGGGAGCTGCGTCGCAACGCGGCGCACCCTACTCGTTCAGAGGTTCCCTAGTCGGAAGTTCCGAGGACTGACAGAGGCGATATCTCAATAGGTACGGGCGATACCGCGATTTGTGCCTGCCGCGTTCGTGGCTACAAGCGCAGGGATACGT
>JADFLD010000129.1 GCA_022564535.1 Gemmatimonadota bacterium | reverse complement strand
GGTGCCTGAGATGTACACCTGGACCGCCTCGAGCGGACGCTGCGAAGCAGCATCCCGAACCGTACCCACCAACGTACCAGTCACCTGGCCCGCTACGGGTGCCGGCGCCCAGCCCAGCATGAACGCGAGGGCCAAGACGAGGCCTCCGCGAGCCATGCCGGACATGAGACGTTCTGACGTTGCTGACGTCATGTTCGTCCTCCCAGCTGGAGTTGAACTGTGATTGAACCACCCTTTTATGGACTGCTCGGGGCCGATTGCCCCGCTAGGGTGCGTATGACCCTATGCACCAAATTCCCCATACTAAGGTGGCCTAAGGGCCACCCCGGGTGGGGGACTCTACCCGGCATCCCACCATACAACCACTCCCACCCCTTGCCGGGCTATTTGTCGTTGGGAAACTACCCCCGGGTGAGGACCAGCGCAACAACATTTTCCGGACATTGATTCAGCCTTAAAGAATACGCACTCGAGCGATGCACTCGATCTCGACATCGCAAGATTTTGGCAGCGCCGCGGCCTGCACGGCGGCCCTTGCAGGCCGATGTTCACCAAAGTGCTTCGCGTATACCTCATTCATCTCCGCGAACGTGTTCATGTCGGAGAGAAAGACGGTGGTCTTGACGACATGGCTCAAAGAGGACCCCGCCGCCTCGAGAACCTGGCGGAGGTTCCTGAGGACCAGCTCCGTCTGTTCGGCCACACTCCCGCTCAGGAGGTCGCCGGTCTCCGGGTCGAGCGGAATCTGGCCGGAGCAATAGACCCAACCGTCCACGACGACGGCCTGGGAATACGGCCCGATCGCGGCAGGTGCACGGTCGGTGTGGATGGACCTCAACTCGCTCATGTGCTGGCTCCTTGCATAGTGAAACGGGTCACGTCACAGGAATGTGACCGGGACGTCACGCCTCGTGTGCTCGCACCCTCTGCCCGCGGAGGGCTTCGGCGCGAACAAGGGTCACCCAGTCGTCCGGGGCCCGCGCCCTCGGCCTTCGAGCGCGAGGAGACGATGGCCGTCCCCGGTCCGGGCAAGGAGGTGGTCCTGCAGGTTCACGGAGACGCACACGTGATTCGGAATGATGCGCACGCGCTCTCCGATGCTCGGTCGCCACTCACCGCCGCCCAGGTCGAGGACACCGTGCTCCTCCGACACGGAGGTGACGATCACGTCGGGTCGATCGAGCAGGACGCCGAAGCCCCCTCCCCGACCCCGCGACTCCTTGGCCAGAGCCTTCGAACCCGCATCGACGACGGCTTGTCCGGGCACGGCCGTGCTGACGATCGTAGTCAGCACCGTATACGCTACATCGGCGACGCGGGCGACGCCGAGGTCGACCCCCTCGCGGTCGTTGAAAATGCACGACCCCGACCGGATCTCCGTGAGAACCTCGATCTCGTGGCCACGCCACACCGTTGGCGTCGAGCCACCGGATACGATCTCCGGATCGAGGCCGACGGCGCGCAGCTCTTCCACCGTCTGTCGCACCCGACCCGCCACCTCGGCCAGAGGTTCGCCCTGCTCTGTTTCGGACATCCGGATATGACCGGGGTAAAAGAGGATACCCCGGAATTCGACCCCTTCCAGATGCCTGGCACGCTGAGCGAGCGCTACGACCGCAGCCGCGTCCTGGACCCCGACCCGTCCGAGCCCGACGTCCTCCTCTACGAGCACGCCCACGGTGCGCCCCGCGGCCTGGGCGGCGGCGGCGAGTGCCACGAGCACGGCCTCGGAGTCCAGGGCTACCTTGAGGTCCGTAGCTTCCGGGAGCCCAAGCAGGCGTTTCAGCTTCAACTCCCCAACCGGGGGGTAGGCAAGGAGGATGTCGTCGGTGAGCGCCGACATCACCTCCGCTTCACGCAGCGTCGCGACGGTGAGCCCGCGCGCACCCGCGTCCAGCTGGATCTTCGCGATCGCGGTGGACTTGTGCGTCTTGATGTGAGGGCGCCACGCGAGTCCGTGCCGCGTCGTATACGCGACCACACGCTTCGC
The DNA here is from genome assembly GCA_022564535.1 of Gemmatimonadota bacterium. The sequence continues at coordinate 4,451 of JADFLD010000129.1, read as the reverse complement.
ATTCGCCTCCACGCGCTCGAGATCGACGTAGCCGATCGGGGTTTCGATGACCGCCGGGTCGACCACCCCGGCTCCATCGGCGTGGCTCAAGAGAGGGCGTCCTCGAGTGCCTGGAGGAAGTCGGTGTCGCTCTCGAGTATCGGCCCATACCGCATCCATTGGAGCACACCCTCCCTGTCGATCAGGAAGGTGGCGGGGAGGCCGAGAACCTGGTACAGCTCCATTCCCCTCATCTGCGGATCATGGAGAATCGTGTACGTGACCTCGTATTCCTCCACGAACATCGCGACATCGTCGGCGGCGTTGCCGGTATCCATGGAGATCCCGACGATCTCGAAACCCTCGGCTTCGTGTGCTTCGAACAATGACTGGAGATACGGTGTCTCCATCCGGCACGGTGTGCACCACGTCGCCCAAAGGTTCAGCAGCACCACCTTTCCCTTCAGAGATGCCAGCGTCACGGTGTCGCCGGCGAGCGTCGCCGCGGCATATTCCCGTGCCGGCTCACCCAGGCGAGGGGGCCCGGCGTTTTCGGCCGGCGCACACGCGTTGGCCGCAAGCACCGTCACGATGCCCGACAGCGCGATTCTTCGTAGTCTCATGAGCGTCCTATCTCTCAAACTTTAGTCTCGTCACTCGCACCTGCGGAGCATCGCCGATCACGTCCGTCCACGCTAGAAGCAGCGTCCCGTCCCGAGCCTCCACCATCCGGGGGAATCCACTCGCGCGTTCCGAGGACGAGCCGGTCAACGTGACGCTTTCCGTCAGGCGCCCGTCCGCGTGCACCTCACGTAGTCGAACCTCCGCCGCCTCTCCGCCGGTCCGCTCCAACCAACTCACGAATACCGAACCGCCGTCACGCATCAGAAGATCCACACGTCCCGCCGGGTTCCCACCATCGACGAGGGTCGGGGGCCCGAACGTCGCGCCTCCGTCCGAGGAGAACGCGACCTTGACGTGAGGCACACCGCCCGCGCCCGTGAACCACGCCACCGCGACCTCCGATCCTTTCGCGACGACGGCAGGGCCGTTCACCGGGCAACCGCCGATCTCCCAGCCATCGGAAAAGACCGGCACACCGTCCGTCCAGGAACCGTCGACCCAACGCGTGATGTAGATGTCTCGGATCTCGTCTTCGGTGCGATCACGGTAGACGGCCACGGGGCCCGAGCTGGCCATCGCCCCGTCGGTCTGACAGCAGTCGCAGATACGGGCGTCCAACAACGTCTCGGTCCCAACCGTTCCATCCAGCGCCACTTCGCGATACCGCAACGTCATCTCATGCGTGGCCTCCGATCCGTCCGGGCCCTCCACGTAATTGCGTCCATCCAGCCAGAGGAACCCCATGCCCGACTCCAGCGGCATCACCGAAACGAAGCCGTGCTCCGTCGGGGTACCGTCCTCGTGCGGAGTCCAGGGCTCGGACCACGTCGCGCCGCCGTCGCTCGACCGTACGATACGGACCCCGTAGTCGTATCCGCCCGCGGCTCCGCGCTGCAACCAGTGAGCCCACAGGGTCCCGTCGGGGCCGGGCGTGAGAGATGGAAAGTCGGCCCAGTTGACGAAGAAGCGTTCGCTGGTCGCGATCGTACTCGCTTCTCCCCACCCTGCTCCATCGAACCGAGCGAACCGAAAGTCGTGGCCGCCCTCCGGAGACGCCTCGAGCCAACTCATGTACACATCGTCGCCGGACGAGGATAAGAAGGGCTCGCCGCTGCCAGGACCCGGAGGCGCGACCATGGTCTCAGATGTAACTGACAACTCCGGAAGTGTATCACCACCACAGGCCACGAAACCTGCGGAGAGGAGCCCGAGAGAAAGTGCTTTGCGGATCATGGCGTACAATGGTTAGGTAGAAGGATGATACGGATCACGTATGAGCGACAAGAATCGTAACGGCGTATAGTAGTAGTAGATGTTCGGGAATGTCGGTCGGGTCTACCCAGGCGGTCAACACGTAACGAAACGCCCCGCAGTGGAGTCCTTTTGGGAACGGCTGGAGTCGCCCTGTGCAAGTCTTCGGGCGACGATCGTCATTAAAGATGGATCGGGTGGCGGCAACCAATAGATGAGGTCGTGATGAAGATGTCCTTCTATGAGGCGCGCGCGCGGTGGGCGTCGCTGGCAGTGTTCATCGGGTTGGCACTGGTTTGCCTACCTGCAGCCACGTCAGCCCAGTACTTCGGCCGTAACAAGGTCCAGTTCGACAAGTTCGACTTCAAGGTGCTGAAGACAGACCACTTCGACTGGCACTACTACCCGGAGGAAGCCGAAGCGCTCTTGGACGTTGCCCGTATGGGCGAACGCTGGTACGAGCGGTTGGCGCGGACGTTCCAGCATGAGTTCGAGACGTCCAAGCCAGTCATCATGTACGCCAATCACCCGGACTTTCAGCAGACCAACACGCTCTCCGGCTTCATCGGAGCAGGAACCGGTGGTGTCACGGAATCTCTGAAGAACCGGGTCATCATGCCGATGACCGGCTCGTACTACGACACAGACCACGTCTTGGGTCACGAGTTCGTCCATGCCTTCCAGTACAATATCGCCCAATCCCGCCGGGGCGGCGGGCTTCAGGGACTCAACACGCTGCCTCTCTGGCTGATCGAGGGTATGGCCGAGTACCTCTCGGTCGGGCGAGAAGACCCCCTCACGGGGATGTGGCTTCGCGATGCGATCCGTCGCGAAGAGTTACCGACGATCAAGGAGTTATCGGGCGGCAGAATCTTCCCGTACCGCTACGGTCAGGCCCTCATGGCCTATATCGGCGGCACGTACGGTGACGACGCCATCGTCCAGATCTACCGGCGATCCCTGCGCGTCGGTTTCGAGGGGGCCATCGAGGGGGTTCTCGGGCTGTCGACCGACACGCTTTCCGTGCGGTGGGCGGAACAGGTCGCGGCGGACTACCTCCCTTTGCTCGAGGGGACCGACGCCCCTGAGGACGTGGGAAAGCTCATCTTGGCGCCCAGCACCGGAGCGGGCGCAACGAACATGTCGCCTTCGCTGAGTCCGGATGGCCGCTACGTAGCGTTCCTGTCCGACGAGGATCTTTTTTCGGTCGATCTGTACATGGCGGACGCCGAAACGGGTGAGATTATCCGCAAGCTGTCGAGCGCCAACTCGGATCCGCATATCGATGCTCTTCGCTACATCGACTCATCCGGCACCTGGTCGCCAGACTCGAAGTCCTTCGCCTACGTCGTCTTCGCCGATGGCGACAATCAGCTGGTGATCGTGAGTGCGGACAACGGGGCCGTCCAACGGCGGATCGGCTTCGGCGCCATCGGGGCCATTACCGCCCCTGCGTGGTCGCCCAACGGTCGCTACTTGGCCTTCTCCGGATCGGTGGGAGGCATCTCCGACCTCTACGTCTTCGACCTGGAGACGAGTGAGATCACCCAGCTCACGGACGACAAGTTCGCCGACATGCAGCCGAGCTGGTCCCCCGACGGATCGACCCTCGCGTTCACGTCGGATCGGGGCCCGGAAACCAACTTCGAGACGCTCGTCTACAGCAAGTTCCAGCTCTCGCTGATCGACGTCGCGAGCCGCGACGTCCGCGTTCTTCCGGTCTTCGGCAACGTCAAGCACATCAATCCGCAGTACGCGGCCGACGGCGAAAGTATTTACTTCCTGTCCGACCAGGACGGCGTCACCGACATCTACGAGCTCGACCTGCAAAGCGGCGCGGTGCGGCGGATCACCCACGTCGCCACGTCCGTGAGTGGCCATGGGTACCTGTCACCCGCCATGTCGGTCGCGTCGAACGGAACGGTGGCGTTCACGGTCTTCGACGACGTGGAGTTCCACATCTACACGAAGAACGTGAACGACCCGGCACCGCTCGTCACGATCGTCGAGAACGCCAAAGCGCAGCCAGGTCGTCGGCTTCCCCCCATCAACCCCGACCGCTTCAGCCGGATCGAAACGTACCTCGCCGACCACGCGACCGGCTTGGTGCCCAGTGGCACGTGGTCCGATTCCGACGCGGAACCGTACTCTTCGAGCCTTGGGCTCGACTTCGTAGGCCAACCCTCGATCGGGGTGGGTACGGACAGCTACGGCAACTATGTGGGAGGCCAAACCTCCGCATTCTTCAGCGACATGTTGGGGGACAAGGTCCTTGGGGTGGCGGTGCAAGCGCAGGGGAGCCTCAAGGACATTGGCGGACAGATTTTCTACACAGACCTGTCGCGTCGGTGGAACTGGAGTGTGTCGGGAGGCCGGATTCCGTACCTGCTCGGAGGATACCCCGTCCGTGCTTCCGATGAAAAAGGGAACTACATCGGCTATCCACGACGGCGGATCTACATCACCTCGACGACGGGCCAGGTGCAGTACCCGTTCACGACGACGGAGCGCCTCGAGTTCTCGCTCGGGTTGACTCGGTACAGCTACGATTTCGAGGTGGACAAGTACTACACGAACGGATTCCAGACGATCGGATT
>JADFLD010000128.1 GCA_022564535.1 Gemmatimonadota bacterium | reverse complement strand
GATGGGCCGAAGACGAGCCCCAGATAGTAAGGATGGTTCCCGCTCTGGAGCGGAGAATGCTACTGCTGTAAAGGACTTTCGGACTGCGATGCGGACCCGACGGACGTACCCACCCCGGGTCGTCGAACCGGCCATCGAAAGAAAGCGGACGCCTGCGGCCAAAACATGAGCCGACGGCGTGTTGTAGACGTGCGTCTTGACCGCTGGCCCCATAGAAGGAGCTTCAACGACGGGGGCACCCGCGCCGGAGGCGTGGGTCGGGCCGCGCCACCGGAACCCCCAGACTCGTAAGCTCATGTCAGACATGGTGAAGGGCGCAGGGGGGTCGCGGCCCTGGACGTCGTCTCTCCTCCTCGCCGTAGCTACGGCTACGACTCGTCGTCGTTCCTACTCCAGGTCTCGCGAGACCCCTGCGCGCGGTCCACTCTATTACTACCACGGGCTGCTAGCGCCATGCGGCCGAGTCGTCGCTTCGAGCTCTTCGCGGGTCGAGCCGAAGCCCTCGCGTGCGCGCTGCAGAGCTAGAGCAAGCGCTGGAAGAGTACCATCCCGATGATGGACAACGTCGCCAGCGTGGCGACCGCGGGGCGGCGGCCCTCGTGGAACGCTTCGGGAAGTAGCTCCACGAGGACCATGAAGCCCATGGCGCCGGCCGCGAAACCGAGGCCCCAGGGAAGCGCTGGCTGGAACGCCTCCACGAACAGGAACGCCGGCACCGCCATGAGAGGTTGGGGCAGCGACGACAGAACGCTCCATCCCGCACAGCGGGCCACGCTCACCCCCTGGGGTCGCATGACGGCGGTGATGGCCACCCCCTCGGGAATGTTGTGCACGGCGATGGCGACTGTAATGAGCGTCGCCAAAGTCACTCCGCCACCGAAGGAAACGCCGACGGCCACGCCTTCCGAGAAGGAATGGACCGTCATGACGACGACCATGATGAGCATGCGGCGGGCGCCCTCGCCCCGGACGGATTGGAAGACCAATTCGTCCTCGTCATACCCGCTCAGGATACGTTGGGTGATCAGAATGAAAACCACGCCCAAGAAACAACCACCCAGCGTTTCGAGTCGCCCGTATTGAGTCCCCTCGGCTACGAGTCCGAAGCTCGCGCCCAGCATGAGGCCCGCCGCAATCGCGTTGGAATACGCCACGGCTCGGGGCGACACGGAGGACATGAACAGGAAAGGCAGCGCGCCCAGTCCCGTGGCCAACGCCGTGGCAAGCGCAAGAAGAAATACGAGGAGGGCTTCGTTCAAGGCGCACCTCCCAGACCCACGACGATTCCCAAGGCGACGAGCGTGACCAGCGCGATGCTCGTGTGCCCAGCCTGCCGATACGACTCCGGAAGGAGCTCCACGAGCACGAGGTAGATGAGTGCCCCGACGGCGAAGCCGATGGCCCAAGGCATCAGTGACGGAACTGCACCAATGACCGAGAATGTCACCACCGACACCAACACCTGATTGACGTTGCTGACCACAGCGAGCGCTGCCGCGTGCGGCAGCCGGACACCACGCCCTCTGAGAATCGTGGTGAAGACCATGGCCTCCGGGATGTTGTGTACCGCTAGCGCGAGCGCCATCGAAATTCCGAAAGGCAGAGACACCGCCATCGCCGCCCCGATGGCAACGCCTTCATGCGCGCCGTGGAGCGTGTTGACCAGAAAGACTTGGTATCCGTACCCTGGGCTCATCTCGTCGAGGGCGTTGAGGTCCAGGTTCTCCGTACCCGTGGTGGCATGGGTCACGCGGACGAGCACAAGCCCCAAGACGGCGCCCGCACCCCCTTGGAGGATCCCGTCCGCTAGGCCCTGCGTGAGGAGCGTATAGGCGACACCCAACATGAGCCCCGAAGCCAGCGCGTTGGACCACCCGAGCATGGGTAAGGAAAGGCGCCCGTGGATAACTTCAGGAAGCACTCCCAGCGCCGCCGCAAACGCAGCCAGGGAGGAGTACGCCAGCACGATGAGGACAGGGTCGACGTCGGTCACACGAGTACACTAACGCATCGGCGGAAGGAGAGCCCGAGGCACGCGAGATCGTCGCGCATGGGAGAAATCGCGCGCACATGCTCGTCGGTCAGTTCGTGGATTTGCCACCGGGGCTCCTGCGTCACGCGCGAGCACAGCAGGCTTGTTGTGGGTCACGATGCCGGCGCATGTTGGCAACGACACCTTCGGCCCGTCGCACCACCACCACGCTCGGATGGTAAGGAAAAACGAACCATGCGCATACGATTCGACCTAGGGATGCTGCTCATCCTCGCGTCTCCCCTCGGGGCGCAGGACCGGCCCGTCGCGATCACGGGTGGCACCGTGGTCGACCTGGACGGGGGCCCACACATCGAGAACGCCGTCGTCGTGCTGCGAGACGGACGCATCGCCGCCGTGGGCCCCGCGACGACGACACACGTGCCCGACGGGGCCGAGATCATCGACGCTACGGGCCTCTGGCTCACGCCGGGCCTCATGAACATGCATGTCCACCTCGGGCTCAAGCTCCCCGGGGCGGCCGGTGCTGCACTCGTGAACGAGACGAAGGCAGAGCTCGCCCTGCGCATGGCCGCGAACGCCATCGCGAGCCTCCGGGCCGGGGTTACGACCATTCGCATTCCGGGTGACGAAGGCCACGTCGACCTCGCCCTGAAGAGGGCGATCGACCGCGGCGACCTACAGGGGCCCCGCATCTATTCCTCGGGCCAGATGGTCCAGGTGACGGGCGGTCACGGATCTGCCGTCGACGAGATCGCGAACGACGGCCCGTACGAGTTCCGCAAGGCCGTGCGGCGTGAGATCCGCGCGGGCGCGACCTGGATCAAGCTCGCGATCTCCGGAGGGATCGCGACTCAGGGCGGGGACATCGCAGCATCGTTCATGACCCGCGACGAGCTCGAAGCGGTCACCGACGTCGCGCACCGGCACGGGGTGAAGGTCACCGCGCACTCGGGTTCACCCGAGGCGACCCGAGAGGCCGTCGCGGCCGGAGTCGACGGGATCGAGCACGGCTACTTCCTGACCCGGGCGGAGTTCGAGCTCATGCGCGACAGCGGTGTCTGGTACGTACCCACGATCGTTGTCAGTCAGCCGGCGACGATGCCGTTCTTCGAGCGCATCGGCTCGCCCGAGTGGTATCTCGACCGGGTCCGTGCGGTCGGGGAGCGACACTGGGATGCGCTGAGGGCGGCGATCTCGGTCGGCGTCGATATCGCACTCGGCACGGACCAGTTCCCGCACGAAGAGAACGACGGGACGATCGCAACGGTACGCGAGGCCGAATATTACGTCGCCGCGGGCATGACCGACCTGCAAGCACTCAGGGCCGCCACGATCGAGCCGGCGCGGATGCTGGGGGCCGATGACGAGCTCGGCTCCATCGGAGTCGGCAAGCTGGCGGACCTCATAGGCGTCGCCGGAGATCCCAGCCTGGACATCTCGGCGTTGCGCGACATCCGACTGGTTATCAAAGGGGGTGAGGTGGTGCGCTGAGCGGAGGCTACCCGCTCGATCGCTTGCAGGACGCCTCGACCACGCACATGCTGCACCAGTCGACTACCCGTACGCACAGGAAGCCACTCGTGTCCATCCCCCGACGCCTCGGCACCCTAGCCTTGGCCCTCGCGCTCGCCGCATGCCCCGCCCCGGACTCCGGAGAGAACACAGTGTCCGCCGGCACACCGTCGACACCCGACGCCGCCCGACCCGACATCCAGGCCCTCAACGCGTTCTACTACTACGAGGACGTCGAGGCGGCATGGGACTTCTACACCAACGTGCTCGGCTTCGAAACCGTCGTGGACTACGGCTTCGCCAAGATCCTCCAGGTGGCACCCGCTTCCTACCTCACGCTTGTCGACGCGGCGAGAGGCATGCATTCGGCCAGCGAACCCAAGAGCGTGACGCTCGCCATCGTGACGCGGCAGGTGCAGGGATGGTACGACTACCTGGTCGACCAAGGAGTCGACATGCGCTCGGATCTGAACATGCGTGAAGGGAGCGCCCACGACGGCTTCGTAGCGATCGATCCGGAGGGGTATCTACTCGAGTTCGAGTGGTTCAACGACCACGAGGAGAACGAACGATTGAGCCCAAGGCTGGATCGAATCGAGCCCATCCAGGGCGGACGGGGTTCTCGCCCCTCCGAGCTGGGCGTGCACGCGACCGTGCTCTGGCTGTACTACGATGATCTCGGCCCCATACAGGAATTCTACGAAGCTCTTCTGGCCGTGGATCTGCTCGTCGATCAGGGCTGGGCGAAGGTCTACTCCGCATCTCCAACGGGCTTTATCGGCCTGGTGGACGCCAGTCGTGGCTTGCACCAGGCAACCTCGGACAAGGCCGTCACGATCTCGTTCTTCACCGAAGACGTGGATGGCTGGCTGGATCGGGTACAGACGTTGGGCGTCGAGCTCCGAACCGGGGAGATCGGCATGGAGTCGGACCGTGTCCGGACTCTGGTCGGCTACGACCCCGACGGATACTTCCTGGAATGGGACACCTTCCTCGAGCGCGACGGAAACGAGCGATTGCTGGAGTTGATGCGCTAACCCACCATCGCGGAACCGACCGGGGCGCTCACAGGCGTCGGCGACGGATCCTCCGGATCCCCTTCCGAACGAACGCGGCCGGTGAAGAAACGGACGACGAGATCCGGTTTCACCTGGACATGAAAACGGAGAAGCTCCGAAAGATGGGCTTCACGGAATCCGAGGCGAGAGCGGAGGCCGAACGACGCTTCGGTGACGTGGAGAAGGTGAGGGAGGAGGTGGAAGAACTGATGAGGAGGAGGGAGAGGGCGATGAGGAGCTTCGATCGCATGGACAACCTGCGCCGCAACTCGGCTTATGCGATCCGGCAGATGGTGAGGAACCCTATGTTCAGTGCGGTCGCCGTGCTGACGATCGCGATCGCGATCGGTGCGACGACGTCCGTGTACAGCGTCGTCGATACGATCTTGCTCCGGCCCTTGCCGTATGCGCAGCCGAACGAGCTGGTCATGATCTGGGCGGACTACACGCGCCGTGAAGGTCCGCTTCGGGAGTGGCTGTCCTACCCGAACTTCGTGGACTTCCGGAGTGAAGTCGCCGCTGTCGAAGCGTCGTCACTCTTCACGGGGTGGACGCCGACACTGTCTGGCTCGGGACAAGCCGAGCAGCTGAGCGGCGCCTCCTTCACCCATGGGATGTTCGCAGAGGTGCTCGCTGTAGAGCCCGCGCTCGGGCGCGGGTTCACACCCGAAGACGACATCCCGTCGACCAATGTCATTCTGATCAGCGACGGCTTCTGGAAGCGCGCTCTAGGAGCCGACCCCTCGATCATCGGACGGGACATCCTGCTCAACGACGTACCCCAAACCGTCATCGGTGTCATGCCCGCCCGATTCCAGCCACCGGCCTTGCTCGGCACCGACGTCTGGTCTCCGCTCGGCATGGACATGTCGACCGACCCACCCCGCGGAAACGCCAACTTCCGGTCGATCGGTCGCATGGTCAGCAGTGGCTCCTTGGCGGTGGCACGTACACAGTCAGAAGAGTTGGGGCGACGTCTCGAGCGAGCGTTTCCCGAGGACAACACGGGGATGGGGTACTACATCGTTCCCCTCAAGACCGATCTCGTCCTCAGCGCGGCGACACCGCTATGGGTACTGCTCGGGTCCGTGGGCTTCGTCCTGCTCATCGCGTGTGTGAACGTCGCCAACCTGCTCCTGGCGCGAGGTGCCATGCGGGAAAGCGAGCTGGCGGTGCGGTCCGCGTTGGGTGCGGGACGGAGGGGCATCCTGGGTCAGCTCATGACGGAGAGCGTGATCCTGGCGATGATCGGGGGTGCGCTCGGGACGGTACTCGCGTTCGGGGGCACGGAGTTGCTCGTCTGGCTCGCGCCCGCGGACACGCCCCGCCTGAGCGAGGTGGCCGTCGATGGACGCGTCCTGGCGTTCGCGGCGGGAGTGACTGCGGCGGCCGGCTTGCTCTTCGGCATGCTCCCCGCCGCACGGGCGTCCCGGACGGAACCGGCCGTGGGGCTTCGAGAAGGTGGACGTAGCGGACCGGGCCTACGGGCCGGCCGTCTGCGTAGCGCACTCGTCGTCGGGCAGATCGGTTGTCCCCCCCTCATTCAGCATCTCCTGTTCCTCGGCGGCTGTGAAGTTCACAACTTCATCCTCTCCAGCCTGTCCCAGGATGTCCATATCATCCACTACTGTTGCCGAGGTTTCGGGCTGATGGTTAGGCTGGTTGTTCTGTTCTCCAGAACACCCCTGATCCATTTCCGCCTCCGATTCCATCTCCGTAGCTGAATGAGACTGTCACTGTTGGACTGTGCGGAAAGCCATCACCGTGATGACATTGGCATCATAGAACTTTCTGGCGGTCAACAGGATGTCCAGCTTTGCTAGGAACACTCCTGACTTGCACCGCCGGTTCACAGCCTCGGTTCGCGCAGTGCGCAGGCGCTCGGCTATCAGACAGCCCGGAGCGTA
>JADFLD010000127.1 GCA_022564535.1 Gemmatimonadota bacterium | reverse complement strand
GCACCGGGGTGGACACATCAACTGGTACAACAGCAAGGCGTTCGAGCTCGCCGGGATCACCGCTCAGACCCCATCACCTCCGGGCGGCCACATCTACGTCGAGAACGGAGAGCTCACGGGCCTCGTGGCCGAGCGCGCGAACCGGGCCTTCTCCGGCCTCATCCCCCAAGGATCGACCCGCGAGGTGCGCCAGGCCGGCGTCAAGCTCATCTCGGAGATGGTCACCCAAGCCGGTCTCACGTCGCTTCACGACACGAGCTGCGACACCGACGCCGCGATCTCCTACCAGGACGCCTATCATGCGGGCGAGTTGCGTTGCCGGATTTACATGATGGCTCGCGGTGACATGTTCGACGGCCTCAAGGTGGCTGGTGCCTACACCGGTCTTGGGGACGAGTGGGTTCGGATCGGAGGAGTGAAGTTTGGCGCCGATGGCTCGGCCTCGGGTCGCACCATGGCCATGAGCACACCCTACATTGGGCGCCCGGACGACTACGGAATCCTCACGATGACCCAACAGGAGATCCACGAAGCGGTGGAGGATGCGCACCGCCACAATTTCCAAGTCGGGATCCACGCCAACGGGGACCTGGCCATCGACATGGTGCTGAACGCCTACGAGCGAGTACAGCGGATGTGGCCTCGCCCCGACCCGCGACATCGATTGGAGCACTGCTCACTCGTGAACCCCGATCTGCTACGACGCATCAAGGCCACGGGCTCCATACCTACCCCGTTCTGGACCTACATCCACTACCACGGCAACAAGTGGGGAGAGTACGGCGAGGAGAAGATGCGGTGGATGTTCGCGCATCGCTCGTTCCTCGACTACGACATTCCGGTGGCCGGGGCATCCGACTATGTGCCCGGGCCGTTCGAGCCGATGATGGCCATTCAGAGCATGGTGACCCGCACGGACTTCGAAGGACGTACGTGGGGACCCAACCAGCGCATCAGCGTAGAGGAGGCGATCCGCATCGGGACGATCAACGGTGCCCACGCCGGGTTCGAGGAGGATCTGAAGGGCTCGATCACGGCTGGGAAGCTGGCGGATTTTGTGATGCTTGCCGAGGATCCGCACGAAGTCGATCCGGAGAGCATCAAGCACATCCAAATCGTTCGGACGGTGGTCGGCGGCCGAACCATGCATCTGGCCTAACCCGATGAAGACGTACACGAGAGAAGAATTCTTGGGGATGAGCGCGTTGCTCGTTCTGGGAAGTGGAGTCGAGGGTCGGTTGCGCGGCTCCCGTGCAGGGGTAGCGGACCAGGAGGCCGAACGGAGGTCCGCTCCGGACATCGTGCTCCTGAACGGTCGGGTGTATACCGTCGACAACGATCGGCCGCGGGCCGCCGCCTTTGCGGTGAAGAATGGGCGATTCGTAGCTGTGGGTTCCAGTGATGACGTCCGGAACATGGTACAACCGGGGACCGAGGTGATCGACGCCGAGGGAATGACGGTGACGCCCGGCTTCATCGACTGTCACCTCCATCCGGGCGGGACCAACGAGCTGCTCAACGTAAACCTGAGCGTTCCCACGATAGCGGATATCAAACGCGCGCTGGCAAGGAAAGCGGCGGAGACACCTGTAGACCACTGGGTGATCGGCTTCAGCTACGACGACACCAAGGTCGTGGACGAGACCACGGGCCGGTATCGTCGCATCACACGAAGGGACCTGGACGAGGCGGTAACAGACCGTCCGGTCCGGGTCGATCACCGGGGTGGCCACCTTGCGTGGTACAACAGCAAGGCGTTCGAGATGGCCCGGGTGACCGTTGATACGCCCGATCCCCCCGGGGGAAAGTTCTATCAGGAAGAAGGGGAGCTGACGGGGCTCGTGGCCGAGACCGCGAATGGAGTGTTTCGGGGGGTGGGCCGGTCCTTGCCTGTCACCCCGGAGACCCGCCGGGCCGGGGTCAAGCTGATCTCGGAGCTGATGACCGCTTCGGGTCTTACCACGGTCCACGACGGCTCTACGTCGGGAGCGGCGATCACCGCTTACCAGGACGCGTATCGGGCCGGCGAGATGGCGTTCCGCATGCGCATGAGTGTGCGGGGGCGCGCGTCCGGAGGCGACGCGCTCGCGGGTCTCAAGGCGGCCGGAATCAGGACCGGCTTCGGGGACGACTGGCTGAAGGTGCAGAGCGCGAAATTTTCTGCCGACGGGTCGGCGTCGGGGCGCACGATGGCCATGAGCACACCGTACGTGGGGCGTCCGAACGACTACGGTATCCTCACGATGACCCAGCAAGAGATCCATGACGCGGTGGAAGACGCCCACCGAAACGGCTTCCAGATCGAGATCCACGCCAATGGCGACCTGGCGATCGAGATGGTGCTGAACGCGTACGAGCGGGTACAGCGTCTCTGGCCTGTTCCCGATCCCCGGCACCGCATAGAGCACTGCACGCTCGTCAATCCCGAACTCCTGCGCAGGATCAAGGCATTGCACGTGATTCCGGAGGCCTTCTCCACCTACGTCCACTTTCATGGCAATAAGTGGGTCGAGTACGGGGAGGAGAAGATGCGCTGGATGTTCGCCCACAAGTCGTTCCTCGACTACGGCATCGTGGTGGCGCCGGCGTCCGATCATGGTCCGGGCCCGTACGAGCCACTCATGGCGCTCCAGTCGATGGTGACGAGGAAGGACTTCGCGGGTCGCGTTTGGGGCCCGAGTCAGCGCGTGACGCTGGACCAGGCGCTCAAGATCTGCACGATGAACGGCGCGTATGCGGCCTTCGAGGAAGGCGAGAAGGGGTCGATCACGGCTGGCAAACTCGGTGACTTCGTGGTACTCGCCGAGAGTCCGTACGACGTGGATCCCGATGGCATCAAGGAGATTCAGGTAGTGCGCACCGTAGTGGGGGGCAGGACGGTCCACGAGGCGTAGCCGCCAGCCGCGGGCGCTCTATCGCCGTCCCATGACCTCGGCGATTTCGTCCGCCGTGTAGGGCAGTCCCCGACTCAGGACCTCGTGTCCTGAGTCGGTCACGAGGATCATGTCCTCGAGGTAGAGCGCGTCGTCCCCGACGCTGATGCCGGGCTCGTATGCGACGACCATGCCGGCCGCAAGCACGTCCGGGATGTCCTCTCCGCTCTCGATCCCGACGCCGTGGATGTGCCACACGCCGTCACCCCCGGACAGGATTTCCTCGGCGGCGGCTCGGCCGGCTGCCGTTGCCAGTGTCGGCTGCCGCCGCCTCACCTCGTCGTTGCTCGCCGCGCGTACCTGTTCGACAGGCACGCCGTCACGCATCGCTTCCAAGCCGGCGAGGTACCCGGCGACGAGCAGGTCCCAGGCCTCGGCCTGACCCTCCGTGAATCGACCGGACACGGGCAGGGTGCGTCCGACATCGGCTCCGTAGAGACCGCCCGCACACCCGATATCGACCCGCACCAGTTCACCGGCCTGTGCGACGCGGTCGCCCTGGTCGTAGCGGAAGAAGGCACCGACGATTCGGCTCATGTGCGCGTTCGGCCCCGACAGGGTCCACGGCCAGAAGGAGGGCCCCTGGCCCCCCGCATCCAGGCACGCCTGGATCATGACGGCTTCCGTCTCACGCTGGCGCACCCCTGCCTCGAGACGTCCGGCGACGGCGAGGAGACTGACGACGGTCGTGCGCGCATTCCGGGCGAGGACGCGGACTTCGGCCTCCGACTTGACGGCTCTCATGCGCATGATGGGCTCCCGCGCGCTCTCGATCCGTGCCGAGGGAAAGGAACGCTCGAGCGTGGCCCTCCAGAGCGTCCGGTCGCCCGCCACGGGTGAGAGGCCTGGCGGCACTCCAGTAGCCTCGGGCCTCCGGGATTCGTCGACGAGGATCGTATTCGCGCCGGCCCGTATCCGACTCCGCATCCAGGACTCGAACTGACTCCACGGTCGCGCGGTGTCGAAGCCGTACCGTTCGGCGGTTTCCGGCCCCGGGTCCGGCGTGAGTCCCGTTACGGTCATGCCGAACGATCGAGGGGCAGGCGGCAGGAAGAGGTGCGCGGCTCGCTCGGGCCCATCCAGGGCCAGAATGGCGCCGGGCAGCTCCGGAAGTCCGGTGAAGTAGAGGAAGGTGGCGTCCTGGACGAAGCCCCACTGCTCCATGGTCTTCTCCGCCGAGCGGGCGTGGAGCAGGAGGATGCCGCCCGGGAGTTGCTCCAGAATGCGGAGCCGCCTCGCGGCGTATTCTTCGATGGGGATCTCTGAGGCGTCTCCTGAGTCGGAGGCGCCGACGATGCCGCCTCGACCCGACTCATCGGCGGTACAGGCGCCACAGAGGAAGACCGACACGAAGGTCGCATCCCTGATCCGGGATCTGCGTTGCCTTTCCCCAATGTACCGCATGGCGCGTCCCCGGCTCGGAGTCCTACACGTATCGACAGAAGCTGTGGGTCGCTTCCCTCCGGAAGCAAGGACGAGCGACCGGGGCGGCTGTGCCCCTCCGCCGAGGGAAGACGGCTTGTGAGGGGACGCCGGAGGGTCTACGCTGCCGTCCGCTTCGTTTCCACGACTTCGGCAGGCATCATGCTCAGCAAGCTCAGACTCTTCACGCCGGTCCTGGCGGTCGCTTGTTTCCCCCTCCTCGGACGTGCACAGGAATCGATCACGCTCGACGTCCCCGCCCTCCAGGAGCCCGTCGAAATCCTGGTCGACCGGTGGGGCATCAGCCACATCTACGCGGAGACGCAGCACGACCTGTTCTTCGCTCAAGGCTGGAACGCCGCCCGCGATCGACTCTTTCAGCTCGAGCTCTGGCGGAGACAGGCGACCGGCACGGTTGCCGAAATCCTCGGGCCCCGTGAACTGCAGCGCGACGTCGGGGCGCGCCTCTTCAAGTTCCGGCGCGACCTCGGGCAGGAGCTCAGCCACTACCACGACGACGGCGTCGAGATCATCAACGCCTACGTCGACGGCATCAACGCGTACATCGCTCGGACCGAGCAGGACCCGAGCCTCCTCACGATCGAGTTCGAGCTTCTCGGGATCACGCCGGGGCGATGGACACCCGAGGTCGTGATCTCGCGTCACCAGGGGCTTCTCGGCAACATCGGGGCGGAACTCTCGACCGGGCGCCGGGTCGCGCGCCTCGGGTCGGACGCGGTGAAATCGATGGCGACGTACGGGCCGGGCGACCCCCTCCTCGAACTCGACCCCGCGATCGACGGGGCCGCGCTCTCCGACGACATCCTTGGCGTCTACAACAGCTTTCGGGGCCGAGTCCGGTTCCGCCCTGAGGACATCGTCGTCGACCGCCGAGCCGACCCCGATGCGTTCGCGATGCTCGAGCGCGCGGCGGCGGACGTCGCCCGCCCCGTTGCGTACGACGAGGCGCAGGACGTGGGTTCCAACAACTGGGTCGTCAGCGGGAGCCGTTCGGAGAGCGGATATCCTATTATGGCGAACGACCCCCATCGCGCTCAGGGTGCACCTTCCCTGCGCTACTGGGTGCATCTGGTCGGCCCCGGGTGGGACGTGATCGGCGGCGGAGAGCCGAGCCTGCCGGGCGTCTCCATCGGGCACAACCAGTACGGGGCGTGGGGACTGACGGTCTTCTCGACCGACGGAGAGGATCTCTACGTCTACGACACGAACCCGTCGAACCCGAACGAGTACCGGTATCGGGGCGAGTGGGTTTCGATGACAGTGATCACCGAGGAGATCCCCGTGAAGGGGCAGGCGCCACACACGGCGCAGCTCAAATACACGCGCCACGGCCCGGTCGTATTCGAGGACCCGGACCGGAACCTCGCGTACGCCGTGCGGGCCGCGTGGATGGAGGTCGGGGGCGCGCCGTACCTCGCTTCGCTGCGTATGGATCAGGCGACGACGTGGGAGGAGTTCCGCGAGGCGTGCAATTACTCCAACATCCCCGGCGAGAACATGGTCTGGGCCGATCGGAATGGGACGATTGGCTGGCAGGCGGTCGGCATCGCTCCTGTTCGCCGCAACTGGAGCGGCCTCGTACCCGTGCCCGGCGACGGTCGTTACGAGTGGGATGGCTATCTGCCGATTACCGCGAAGCCGCACGTCGTGAACCCGAGCGAAGGCTTTTTCGCGACCGCGAACAACGACCTGATCCCGCGCGACTACCCGTACATGGATGCGATTGGATTCAGTTGGTCCGACCCCTACCGGTGGTTGAGGATCGTCGAGGTGCTGGGCAGCGGGACCCGCTTCTCTGTGGCCGACATGATGCGCCTCCAGACCGATGAACTCTCCGTTCCGGCTCGCCAACTCGTTCCCATGCTCGACGATCTCACGGCCACCGGCGTGGTCGAGGATGCGCGCCTCCTCCTCCTCGACTGGGACTTCGTGATCGACAAGCGCTCGGTCGAAGCCGGTATCTACGTCGCGTGGGAAGCGCAGCTTCGGCGGATGATCCGCGATGCGGTCGTGCCGGAAGGCATGGGCCTGAACCTGTCGCTGAAGAAAGTCATCGAGACCGTCATGGTCCCACCGGGCGCCCTCGGCAGCGACCCGATGCGTGCG
>JADFLD010000126.1 GCA_022564535.1 Gemmatimonadota bacterium | reverse complement strand
CTGGGTGCGGCGGCTGACGATATACGCGATCACGCCATAGATGCCGACGGTCCCGAGCAGAAGAGCGACCCCCGCCGCGATGCCGAGCAACAGGACGGTGAACGACGTCGACGCCATCGACTCCTCGACGATCGTTTCGACCGTGCGAGGATTGACCATCGGAAGACGGGGATCGACCGAGCGGAGTGCCTCGCGCACTCGCTCGATCGCGTCCAGCGGTTCACCCGCGACTTTGACCACGACATCCATGGAGCGCGCAGGACGCAATGCCTCTCCTCTTCCCATGAGAACCGGCATATAGATCAGCGGCAGCGGATCGTCCTCAACGTCGTCGAAGCGCACGTCCCCTGCGATACCTACGACCTCCCAAGAAATGCTGTCGCCCTGGCTCCGAATCGCGCGGCCTACGGCACCCTCGCTCGGCCAGAAGGTCCTAGCGAGCATCTCGGAAATCACGACGCCGCGCGTTTGATCGCCCTGATCCGTCCACTCGAGTCCTCTTCCCTCGAGGATCGGAATCGACATGACGTCGAAGTATCCGGGGGTGATCTGCACCTGCTCGACCATGGGTCCGAGCACGCCTTCGGGGAACGGCCTCTCGGCCGGCTCCATGGGCCCCGCGGACTTGGCCCCCGTCAGGGGAAGGCCGCTGATCATGCCGACAGTCTGCGCTCCCGGGATGGCGGCCAATCGATCGCTCAGCTGCCGGTGGAAGTCGAGGACGCTGGCCGGCTCTTCGTACTCTGCACCAGGCAAGGCGAACCGGAACGTCATCAGTCCATCCGTGTCGAAGCCCGGGTCGACATCGCGAAGCGCCACGAAGCTTCTGAGCATCAGCCCTGAACCCACGAGCAGGACCAGCGCGAGCGCCACCTGCGCCACGACGAGTCCGCTGCGCACCCGATGCCGCTCCCGCCCGATGGTCGACCCCCGTCCGCCGTCTCTGAGCGAGCTCGACAATTCTCCACTCCCATACCCCATCATGGGGATCACGCCGAACAGAACGCCGCTCACGAGAGAGATCGCGGCCGTAAAGGCGAGCACACTCCCGTCGATGCCGATCTCGAGCGCCTGGGGAAGTTGCGCGGGCGCGATCTTGAGCAGGCCCTGCACGCCGAACTCCGCGAGGCCCAGGCCCAGGAGGCCGGCCCCCACGACAAGTGTCACCGATTCCGTGACGTACTGGCGCATCAGGTCGAGGCGGCTCGCCCCCATCGCCATGCGCACGGCCCGCTCGCGTTGGCGAGACTCTGCCCTCACGAGGAAGAGATTCGCCACGTTCGCGCATGCGATGAGGAGTACGATCCCCACCGTCCCCAGGAGCACCCAAAGTACCTGCCGGAGGTCCTGGACGAAGAGGTCCCTTAGCGGCTTGACGTCGGCCGCGAAACCGGCCTGCTCCATGAAGCTGGGCGGAAGCGCGTCGGGGTTCTCCTCAGAGAAGCGAACGAGCAGAGCCTGCATCTCGACCTGAGCCGACTCGAGGGTCGCGCCATCCGCGAGTCGCCCCACTCCGATGAGTCCCAGCGATCCCGCGCTCGCGCCCGCTGTGTCGATGTTCCTGGGAATCCAGAGTTCCTCATCGCCGACGGCGAAGTCCTCGGGCATAATCCCGATGATGCGCCGCTGCACGCCGTCCATTTCCACGACGCGACCTAGTATTGAACGATCCTTTCCGAAGCTCTGTTCCCAGAGAGAGTAGCCCAGGATCGCAACCGGTTCGGCCCCGGGGCGGTCTTCCCCTTCGACCCAGCCGCGACCGAGGAAGGGCTGGACGCCCATGACGTCGAAGTACTGCTGCGTGACCGCCAGAGCCGAAAGGCGCTGGGGGTTCCCATCCGTCAGGAGGTTGATGTTGTCGCTGGAGAACACCGCGAAGGCCTCGCGCGCCTCCGCATGCTCCAGGTAATGCAGGTACATCGCCTGTGAGTGCGGGATCACGGGCACGTTCACGCCGAGCCCCGGCGCTTCATGATTGTAGCTGACCAGCCGATCGGGCTCGGGAAACGGCAACGGATTGATGAGCACGCCATCCACGACGCTGAAGATCGCGGTGTTTGCACCGATCCCGACCGCGAGCGTCAGGCCCGCCAGGGCGGTGAAGAAAGGATTCCGCGCCAGTCCTCTCACCGCCGTTCTTACGTCTCTGAACAGCCCTTCCATCGTCCACCCTTCCGTTCTGAGGTACCACGCGTCAGACAGTGCGCCCCACGCGTGTGTCATGGACCCGCCGTTCGCGGCGAGCTCTCCCACCCACTCCTCGATCCACTGACGCCTCACATCGCCGGGGACGAGCGCCGAGACAAGCCGAATCCAAATCGAGGAGGCTTGCATTAGACTTCACCCGTCGGAGCCGGAGGCAGATCGCCGAGAAGCCGACGCACCTCGGTCAGCTTGCGCTCCGCCTCGTAGAGGGCCTCGGCACCGGCGGGTGTCAGTTCGTACGTCCGCCGCCGTGGGCGTCCGTCCGCGTGCGCGTCCGCCGCCTTCTCCCACCGTGACTCGAGTAAGCCCGCTTTCTCCAGCCGCCTGAGCGCCGGGTACGCGGTCCCGCTCGGCAGGTCACACGCCTCCATCACGTCGAAGCCGTAGCGGTAGCCCGCGGCTACGGCCCGAATCACGAGGGCCGTCACCTGCGTCATTCGCACCGATCCCAAAATCGCCTCTCCACTCGATGATTGCAGTTTTCTACATAGCATTACTACGCGAAGACCCACGGAGGGGTTTCACTCCGAGTCCAACCGTGGGGCCCGCTTCCGTGACCAGAGGTAGTAGACCGGCAGGCCGACGAGGACGAGCCCCAAGCCGATGGAGCTATCCACAGGGTCCGCGAGCACCTGGTTGATCACGATGGCGAACGCCGAGCACGCGAAGACGATGGGCACCCACGGGTAGCCCCACATCGAGTACTCCCTGCGCACGTCGTCTCGCCGACGGATGATGAAGACGCCGAGTGCCATGAGACCGAAAAAGATCCACTCGGTATACACGACCCGAGTAAAGAGGGCCCGGTATGTACCGGTCACGACGAGAACGGACGCCCACAGCGCCTGCACGAGAATCGCCTTGTGCGGCGTCCGATACCGGGGGTGGATTTCACCGGCCCACCGGAACAACAGACCATCATGGGCCATCGCATAGTACACCCTGGGGCCGGCGAGAATCACCCCCGCGACGGCGCCGAACGCGGAGAAGAGCACGACGCCCGACATGATCGCCCCACCTCCGCCGCCGAAGACAGCATCGGCCGCGTCGGCCGCGACTCGCGTCGAGGTCGCTACCTCGTCGAACGGGAGCACATACAGATAGACCGCGTTGAGGGCAATGTAGAACGCAGTGACCAGGACCGTCCCGACGACGAGCGCTCGCGGAATCGTCCTCTTCGGGTCTTGTGTCTCGTCGGCGCTGTAGGTGACCATGTGCCACCCGCCGAACGCGAAGAGCCCCGCCACCAACGCGAGTCCGAAGTCGGCGAGGCCCATTTCACCCGCTCGAGGCGCCGCTGAATTCGATGCCGTCGCGACCTCGTGCGCGCCACCACCCATGGCGAACCCGATGACGATGATGACCAGGATCGCCATCACCTTCGTCCAAGTAATCGTCGCCTGGAGCACGCTTCCGTGACGCACCCCCCGGTAGTTGACCCAGGAGATGAGCAGGACCGCGCTTACGGCGACGGCGCGAGTCCCAAGATCTCCGAGGGGGGCGAAGTATCCGACGTAGCGTGCGAAGACCATCGCGATCGCCGCGATGATGCCCGAATGCATCGTCCAGAACATCGCCCACCCCCAGAGGAAGCCGAGGGCCGGAGAGTACGCCTCTCGGAGGTAGACGTAGACGCCGCCCGACTTCGGAAAGGTGGACGCCAGCTCTGCGCACACGAGCGCACCGAAGAGCGAAAGGCCACCCGCAACGGCCCACACGGTGATGACCCACGGCAGCGAAGGAACCCGCCCGGTGACTTCGGACGGCTGCACGAAGATGGCCGCCCCTATGATCGTGCCCACCACCATGGCGGTGGCGTAGTTGAGGTTGATCGCGCGCTCGAGTCCCGGTTCAGACGGCGGTTCCAGATCCCGCGTCATGAGGCCTCGGACGCCGCCGCGGCCTTACGGTCACGAATGCAGCGCCGAAACCGGAAGGCGTTCTCCGGCAGATGCATGTCCATGCCGTAGTTGTCCGGCCCGACCGCCCGCACCCGTGCGACGATGACGCTCAACGCCCGGCGCTCGAATGCCTCTACTACAGCTTCGCCGAACTCCATGACCGTGCCCACGTCGGCTACGTGCTCGATGCCGGCCCCGCGCGCGATCGCAGCCAGGTCGGTGATCCCAGCGGTCGTGTGGGATTCGAAGCCACCGGTGGAAAGCAGGCTCCCGTTGTCGAAGACAATGTGCACCAGGTTGGCAGGCGGATACCGGGCCAGGGTGGCGAAAGTGCCCAGGTTCATGAGCACGGAGCCGTCTCCGTCCAGCACGACGACGCTCTCCTTCGGGAGATGCCGAGCGAGACCGAGACCGATGGACGAAGCCAAGCCCATGGCGTGCTGGAGATAGAAAAAATTCTCCCGATGTCCAAGGTCGTACAGCTCCTGTGCGGCGGCGCCCATGATGGTCACCACGAGCCGGTCCTCCAACTCCGGGTACATCATCTCGATGCATTCGGATCGGTCCACGTCAGTCCTCCATCAGGTCGCGCGTGAGCAGCAGCGCGACGGGTGAGAGGGACGACTGCGAGAACGTGTATGCCTCCTGGATCTGGCGGCCCACCTGATTGGGGTCCCGAGCATACTGAAACGGGATCCCGAGGGCCCGTAGCACCTCTTCGGTGACGATCCCACCTCGGGTATGCCACGGGTACGGCTCTCCCCAATGGCCTCTCAGCGCGATGAGCATACACAGAGGAATCGAGTAGAGCTGCGCCAGCGAGACGATACCGTTGATGGCTGCCAGCAACCCGTGATTCTGCATGAGCAGCAGATGGGGCTCGCCCGCGAAGTACGCGCCCGCCGCGATCCCGATCGCCTCCTCTTCCTTGGCGACCTGGACGAGGTCCACCTCAGGGTCGTCCTCCGCTCGCTGGAGAAGCAAGCCCAACCACGTCTCGGGCAGGGCGGAAATAGAGCGGATACCCGCGTCCTTGATGCCCTGGAAGATGACCTTGGAGTTCTCGTACGAGACGGGCACGGCGCCTCCGGCAAAGGAGCGAGTCGACTGTGCGACGAGGGGCTTCGGTGAGCGACAGAGCTAGGCGATGAGCACGTCGCGGGCAAGGGAGATCGGAGGAGCGAAACTCAGGGCTTCAACAGCCTCAACTTCGACAGTGGGCGATGCCCGGCACCGCCCAGCGAGTAGTCGTTCTTGTTGAGAATATCCGTGCTCAGGATATTCGCCCCGCCTGTGTCGCTGATCTGCCAGGTCCGGCGGGTGACGATGTTGTACCCCCGTGTGATGAACCCTGCGTGATCGGAGAATCGCTTCAGCGACCCTGGATATCCCTGGGCGGCGACGAACATATTCGCAAAAACCCGGTCGCCTGTCGCCGGAACCCACTTCGAGCCGGGGAAATCCGCGAAGCACACCCGCGCCCCCGGGGAGTTGGACGCGTAGTCGTGTTTCCGTTTTCCGTTGCCGGACAGACAGAAGACGATCTTGCCCTTGAGCGCCTCGATCGTGGCCCAGCCCCCCGCTCGGGCACCCCTCACAAGGTCCTCACGCGTGCCGATCACGGAGGCAGGGCTGTAGATTCGGCGTCGACCGAACACGCCGACCAGGAGCTCGTCCATTGCGTCGGCGAATTCGGCATGATCGAGAGGCGCGTTCTTGAGGTCCAGGTGGATGGTGAGGACGGTGTGTCCCGCGGTGTCCCGGGACCATCCGGCGATCTCCTTCAGGACCTTCTTCAAGGGCGGTCCGTCGTCTCCGGCGCCGTGCTGCACGCGCCAGACGAATTCGTTCTCATCCTGAACGAGGTCCAACTCGAGGGCGCAGCACCGCTCTACGAGTCCGGCGCCCGCCAACTGCGCGAGAATGGCTGGCTTCCGATCGATCGAGTTGTGAGATCCCTTGAACGCGACCTGGTCGTACCTCATGGCATGCTCGGATGATTGGATCGGGGCCGCTCGTGCGCTCAAGATGCTGCCCCGGTCGGCAAACCGCGAGCAACCCTCCTGGCGAGCGAGCCTCCGAAGGCCCTGGTGAGTCGAGCCGGACACGCCGAAAGGGGTGGACGCCCGCCTCGTACTCGTGATCGTCAACACGGCGGAAAACTTCGCCGGCGACGGCTACCACATCCCCGTGACCCACCGCTCGGCACGGATGGCCCAGGCCATGCTTTACGGCCAAGGCGTGGTGGATAACCTGGCCAAGGTCTTCGACCGGGGCAACAGCCATGGCGTCAGCGCCGGCAACGGCCACGGGCTTAGCGTCAGCCTGCACGATTCCTTTGAGGACCTGCTGGCGTCCGTGCGCTTTCAGGCACGCAACCCACAGCTGATGGACTACCGCGCGTGCATCCAGCCCGAGGTGGAGCGGCGGCTGGGGCC
>JADFLD010000125.1 GCA_022564535.1 Gemmatimonadota bacterium | reverse complement strand
GAGCACGTCAGAACGTTCTGAGAGCCCCCGGAAGGCTTCCCCGACCGCCCGCCATCCGTCGATGTCGAGGACGTTGTGTCGCTCGGGGCCGTCGAGCCTCACCGTCGCGATCGGCGTATCGACCTCGACGTGCACGCGCGCGCTCATCGGAAGAACAACTCTACGAGCGCCATGGGCACGATCGGGACGTACGTGACGAGCAGCAGCAGCGCCACGAGAACCGCGACGAAATAGACGTTTACCTTGCTGACCTCCCAGATGTCAGCCTTCGCGACCGAGCAGGCGGTCACGAGTACCGACGCAACGGGAGGCGTCTGCTGTCCGATGCCTAGGTTGAGCGTCACGATCAGTCCGAAGTGCACGGGGTCGATGCCGGCGGCCTGCACGAGCGGCATCACAATGGGTACTACAAGGATGATCGCTGCGGCCGAGTGTAGAAAGAGTCCTATAACCAGAAAGAATCCGTTCAGCAGGAGCAGGATCGCCCAGCGCTCCTGCGTCAGCTCCATGATCCCTTCGGCTACGCGTTGCGGGACACGCACTTCGGTCAGGTAGTCCCCGAGCAGCGCCGAGGCGGCGACGAGCAACATCACGACCGCCGTTTGCCGGCCGGCTTCGATCATCGCCCGCCGGAGCTGCGGTCCGTCGAGCTCGCGATACACCAGTCCGCCGATCACCATCGCGGCGACCACGGCCAGCCCGGCGCCTTCGGTCGCGGTGACCCATCCCGAGAAGATTCCACCCAGAATGATGCCTGGCAGGAGCAGCGCCCAGCCCGCGTCCTTGAAGGACGTCCACACGCGGTGAGCCTGGAACGCCTCCTCGCGCGGGAAGTTGTGGCGACGGGCCAATGCGTAGGCCACGACCATCATCATCCCGCCACCCAGGACACCGGGGACGATGCCCGCGACGAACAGCTCCACGATCGAGGAGCCCGACATCACGCCGTAGATGATCATGGGGATCGAGGGCGGAATGATCACCGCAAGCGTTGCAGAAGAGGACGTCACGGCCGTGGCGAACGCGCGGGAATAGCCCTTCCTCTCCATCGCCGGAATCAGGATCGACCCGAGCGCCGCTACGTCGGCGACGGCCGACCCGCTGATTTCCGCGAAGAAGAGAGACGCGCAGATCGTCACCATCGACAGCCCGCCCCGGATGAAGCCGACGAGCGAGGACGCGAACGCGATGAGGCGCCGGCTGATTCCCGAGGCGTTCATGATCGAGCCCGCGAGGATGAAGAGCGGAATCGCGATCAGCGGGAACGACGTCGCTCCGTCGAACATGACCAGAGCCGCGTTGGGCAGTGATGCGATCCCGCTGGGTCCGGTGACCATGGCGATCACCGCTGTCGCTCCGAGGGCCACGGCGATCGGCACGCCGATCACCACCAGTCCGAGGAGGAGGAGGCCGACCGCGAGCAGGCTCATGGGGCGCCCTCTCGACTCACGTCCGCCCCATCGGGCGGACGACCTCCGAGCACGTCGGGAAGAGACAACAACTGAGCCACGATGAAGAGGACCGCTCCCACGGGAATCACCGACTGCGCGAGCGCCATCGGCACGGAGGGCAGGGACACCAGCGTCATCCCGCCCAGAACCGAAAGCACCCGCACGCCCGCCCACGTCAGCGCCCCGAAGAAGGACAGGACACACGCTTCACCGACGAGCACGATCACGGTGCGCCTGGCCCCGGTCAGGCGATCCACGAGCGTGGGCATGCCGATGTGGGCGCGATCCAGCGCAGCGAGGGCGGCCCCGTAATAGGTCACCCACGCGAGGAGGATCGAAGCCACTTCGTCGTACCACACGAGAGAGGCGCCTGCCTTGCGAAAGCCGACGCCAACCACGACGACGACCAGGAGGGAGGCCATGAGGAGGAGCACGACGAGCTCCAGGATGCCGCGAAGTCCGTCTCGCGCGCGGGTCAGCTTCATGGGCGCGTGTGGAATCAGCGAGACCCGGCGGCGGTCGCGCGTTCGAGCAGGTCGGCCCCGCCGGAAACCGCCTCGGCGTATTCGTCGTACATCGCGGCGCTCGCCTCGAGGAAGGCCTCCCGATCTGGGAAGTTCACGTTGACACCGCTCTCTCGGATCCTGTCGAGCAGCTCCGCATCGAGTCGAGCCGCCGTCTCGTGCACGAACGACTGGGTCGCCCGCGCCTCCTCCTCCAGGATCGAGCGTACGTCGTCGGGCAAGCCTCCCCACCACGAAGGTGACGCGACGACGTAGGCGGGCGTGTATACGTGGCTGGTGAGAGACAGGAACTCTTGCACCTCGTAGAGCTTCGAGGCCCATATCTGAGCCAGGGGGTTCTCTTGCCCGTCGAGGACCCCCGTCTGAAGACCGATGAAGACCTCCGACAGCGCCATCGGCGTCGGGTTCGCTCCGAGCACCTGGAAGAGCTTCACCCGCCAGATACCATTGGGTGTTCTCAGCTTGATGCCCCTGAGGTCCGCCGGAGTCTCGATCGGGTGCCGGTTGTTCGTGACGTGCCGATACCCGTTCTCCCAGACCGCGACGATGTGATATCCGGCAGCCTCGGCCAGCGGCGCCAGATCGGGCCACACGACCTCCTCCTCGATCGCACGCATGTGCTCGCGGTCACGAACCAGGTAGGGCATCTCGAAGAGGCCGAACTCGTCGACCTGGGACGACATGATCGTCGAAGGCAACGCGAAGTCGATCGTGCCCAGCTTGATCTTCTGGAGCAGGAGCTCGTCCCCGCCGAGTTGGCTCGAACCGTACGTGACGACCTCCCAACCTTCGGGCAGCCGCGCGTTCGCCCGGCGCGCGAACTCGTCGGCCGAGAGTGAAAAGAGGGAGCCCGGCTCCCCGACGTGGCCGAACTTGAGTGTCCGGGGCGAAGTCGCGTCCGGCGCGCACGCCGACAGGGCCGCCGTGGCGAGGGCGGCAGACAGGACGGCTCGTCTCCACTTCTTCGTCGATCTCATGCAGGGAATCCGCCTTATTGAGTCATTGAGTCCATCGCGGCCCGAACGCCACCCGGGTCGTGCGGCACATCCGCGAGTTGCAGTCCCATCTCGACACCCGCCAGGGTCCCCATGAGCGAGAGCGCGTTGAGGTCGCCGAGGTGCCCAATGCGGAAGATCTTGCCCTTGTAGTCGCCGAGCCCCGTGCCGAGCGACATGTCAAAACGCTCGAGGATGAGTGCGCGCAATCTATCGGCGTCGTGCCCTTCGGGTACGAGTACGGCGGTCGCCGCGCAGCTCGACTCCCTCGGCTCGAGGGCGAGGACCTCGAGTCCCCACGCCTGGACCGCAGCCCTCGTGGCTCTGGCGAAGCGCGCGTGCCGGGCGAAGACGGCGTCGAGGCCTTCCTCGCGCAACATCGTGAGCGCCTCCTCGAGCCCATAGAGGAGGTTGGTCGCCGGCGTATACGGGAAGACCCCGCGCTCGTTGAAATCGATCTGGTCGTCCCAGTCCCAGTACGAGCGAGGGAGTGTGGCCCCCTTGCGAGCCTCCATGGCGCGCGGCCCGACGGCGAGCACAGACAGGCCCGGGGGCAGCATGAGCCCCTTCTGCGAACCCGAGATCGTTACGTCGAGGCCCCAAGCGTCGTGCCGGAGCTCGGTGACGGCCAGGGACGACACAGCGTCCACGAAGAGCATCGCGGGATGCCTCGAACCGCGCATGGCCAGGCCAATCGACTCGATGTCCGTGGTCACGCCGGTCGACGTCTCGTTATGCACGATGAAGACCGCCTTGATCTCGTGCCCCACGTCGGCGGCCAGAATCTCGGAAACCGCGAGCGCGGTAACGCCCCGCCGGGAATCCCACGGCTCGAGACGCACGTCGACACCGAAGCGTCCCGCCACCTTCGCCCACGTCTGCGCGAAGAACCCCTGGTCGAACGCAAGGACACTGTCACCCTGCGACAGCGTGTTCACGATCGCCGCCTCCCAGGCGCCGCTTCCGGACGCGGGATGAATCAGGACGGTGTGCTCGGTTCGAAAAAGCGATCGCATTTCGGCCAGCAGGCGATGCGTCAGCTCCTTGAACGCCGGGCCCCGATGGTCGATCGTCGGCTTCGACATGGCGCGCAACACGCGCTCGGGCGTGTTCGTCGGTCCGGGAAGTTGGAGAAAGTGACGTCCGCTGTGGTAGGTCAAGCTCGTCTTCCGTCAAATGCGGCCGGGGTCGACCGCCTTCTAGCAGACCGTGGTAGAAATGCGGCGGGCCGCTAAGTTGGCACCGATACGGAAGCGCCAACTTACACGGTCCACCACTCCCCGACACCATCGAAATGGCTGAAACGCGCGTCGCACCCGGCGATGCCGCCCTGGCGGGCGCGCTGGCGAGGGCTCTCGAGGGCGAGGTCCGGTTCGATACCTTCACACGAGGCCTCTATTCGACCGACGCCTCACACTACCAGATCGAGCCGATCGGCGTGGTCTTCCCCCGCTCGATCGCAGACGTTGAGGCCACGCTGGAAGTCGCTCGGGAGCGAGGCGTGCCCGTGCTCCCCCGGGGCGGAGGGACGTCGCAGTGCGGCCAGGCGATCGGACGCGCCATCGTGCTCGACACGAGCCGGCACCTCACGGAGATCGGGCAGCTCGTCGAAGCACAAGACCCCGACTCCTCTCACGCGAACGCCGCCTCTATCGAGGTGCAGCCGGGGGTCGTGCTCGACCACCTGAACGTGCGGCTGCAGAAGGACGGGCTCTGGTTTCCCATCGATCCATCGACGGGGAGCCGTGCCACGCTCGGCGGCATGGCTGGAAACAACAGCGCGGGCGCCCGGTCGATCCGATACGGAATGATGGTCGACAACGTCTCGGCGCTCGAAATCGTCCTCCCCGACGGTCGCCGCCTGTGGGTCGGAGAAGGAGGAGAGGAGGCGACCGTGATTCCCGACGAGCTGTCTGCGTTGAGAGCCTTGTTCGCCCGAGAAGCCGACGAGATCGCGCGGCGTGCGCCCAATACCGCCCGCAACGTAGCCGGCTACAACCTCGACCGGCTCCACCCAGAGCGTGAGAACATCGCCCAACTCTTGGTCGGTTCGGAGGGCACGCTGGCCTTCTTCTCCCGCCTCAGGCTGAAGCTCAGTCCACTTCCGCGCCGGCGGGTGCTGGGCGTCTGCCATTTTCCAGGCCTCCTGGAGGCTCTGGACACCGTACAGCACGTCGTGACGCTCGACCCGAGCGCGGTGGAGCTGGTGGACAGCAACGTTCTTCGCCTGGCCGCCGAGCACACGGACCACCGCGCGGCGATGGCCGGATTCGTTCGAGGAACGCCAGGGTCCCTGCTCCTTGTCGAGTTCGCCTCCTCGGAGGAGGCGACGGATCTGCGCCCCAAGCTCGAGTCGCTCTCGGCCCTTCTCGGAGACCTCGGGTACCCGAGCAGCGTGGTCTTTGCCGAGACGCCACAGGCGCAAGCCGACGTCTGGAGCGTGAGAAAGGCGGGGCTCAACATCGTCATGTCGATGGCCGGGCCACGCAAGCCGATCTCGTTCATCGAGGACTGCGCGGTCCCGCTCGAGCATCTGGCCGAGTACGCGCGTCGAATCAATGAGATCTTCGCGCGCCACGGCACCGAAGGCACCTGGTACGCGCACGCATCGGTGGGGTGCCTCCACGTTCGACCGGCACTCAACCTGAAGGACCCGGACGACATCGCGAAGCTGCGCCGGATCGCCGATGAGACGCACGAGGTGGTACGCGAGTACGGCGGAACCCATTCGGGGGAGCACGGAGACGGCATCCTTCGATCCGAATTCCTCCGAGCGATGGTCGGGGAGCGCCTGACCGACGCCTACGCCGAGGTGAAACGAACCCTCGATCCCACCGGCCTCATGAACCCGGGCAAGATCGTCGATCCCCCCCGCATGGATGACCGTACGCTCTTCCGGTACGGCCCGAACTATACGCCGAAGAAGCTGCCCGTCGTCCTCGACTGGACCGAGCAGGGCGGCCTCCTGGCTGCGGTCGAGGCATGCAACAACAACGGCGCGTGCCGAAAGTACGATCCGGGCGTGATGTGCCCATCCTTCCGTGTGACGCACGACGAGCGGCACAGCACGCGGGGCCGCGCGAACGCGCTCAGACTCGCTCTCACCGACCAGTTGGGCCCCGACGGACTCGACTCGCCCGAGCTGGCGGAGGCGATGTCCCTCTGCATCTCGTGCAAGGGTTGCAGGCGGGAGTGTCCGACCGGCGTCGACATGGCCCGTATGAAGCTGGAGTGGCAGCACCGACGAAATCAGCGATTGGGGATTCCGCTGCGCGAACGCGTCCTGGCGTCGCTGCCCCGCATCGCGCCCCGGGTTCACCGCGCCGCTCCGCTTCTCAACGCGGGAGCTCGGACGCCGGTCACCCGGCTCTTCGGGATCGCCTCCGAGCGGGTCCTTCCGCGCTGGCACCGGAAGGCCTGGCACGACCGAGAGATGGAGGAGCTCGATCGACCGAAGGTCGCGCTCTTCGTCGACACGTTCACGCGCTGGTTCGAGCCCGAGCACGCTCGCGCAGCTAATAAGCTGCTCTCATTCGGAGGGCGGTCCGCCGTCGCCGTGAAGGCGCCGCCCGGAGAGCGTCCACTTTGTTG
>JADFLD010000124.1 GCA_022564535.1 Gemmatimonadota bacterium | reverse complement strand
TGCGGTTTTCCAGTTCCTGTTCGGAACCATGGCCGTGGCGCCTACGATGGCGATGTCGCGGACGACGAGCGGTGCCGACGTCCACGAGAACGTCAAGACCCGGGGATCGGGGTCGTCTGCGAGGTCGACCACGCCGCCCGAGCCGAACGCCGGGTCGGGCTCACCCGTGGCCGCGTCGAGGGAGATCAGGTATTGGCCCGATCCGAGGAGGATGCGTTCCTTCGAGCCGTCACTCCAGTACGCGACACCCCGGTTCGAGCGACCGCTCGGGGTCCCGCGCAGGCCTCTCGCATACGGGTCGTAGCGCCAGATCTCCTGGCCCGTTGCGGGGTCCAGAGCGACCGCCTGGCCCAGATTCGTGGATGTGTAGAGTCGCGCTCCGATCTTGATCGGCGTCGCCTGGAAGTTCGGGTTCACTCCCGCGCCTTCCTGCTCACCCGTCAGGCGGTAGTCGGCCGACTCCCACGTCCAGACGATCTCCAGGGACTCGATGTTGTCGGCGTCGATCTGGTCGAGAGGGGAGTACTTGGTCGCCGCGAGATCGCGGGCGTAGTGCGGCCAGTCGCCCGCGTCGATTACCGGCCCCGTGTCGGAGCTCGGCCCGGCGCAGGCCGCGAGGGCGGCGACGATCGGGAGCAGGAGCGGCGTCGGTCTGTGCATCGAATCTCCGGGGCAGGCAAGGCGGAGAAGATGCCCGACCCGATGGGTGCGGGGCAACGGCTCGTGGCGACGTTGCCGTTCCCGCACGGTGCAGGCATCGTACGCTTCCGTCGGCCGACGGGTTGGAGCACAGAGAAAGGGGGGCAGATGTCCGTGAGCCTTGGAATCCAGCGACGAGCGCGGAAGCGGTGTGTGTTGGGGCTGTCGAGTTTGGCCGTGTTCGTGGTTGCGAGTATCCCTGCCATCGCGCAGCAGGCTGCCCTCACGCCGGCCGACTACGGCCAGTGGGAGCGCCTCGGAGCGTTTTCGCTCGATCCCACGGGGGCGTGGGTCGTCGTTTCGATCTCCAGAACCGACGGAAACGGCGAGTTGCGGCTGCACCGTTCCGACGGTGAGGGCGAGGCGCTGGTCCTGGAGTACGGCAGCAGTCCGGCGTTCAGCCGCGACGGACGCTGGCTGGCGTACCGCAAGGGTGTATCCCCAGAGGAAGAGGAGGACTCGGACGACCCGATTCAGGATCGGCTCGGGCTCGTAGATCTCGCCGCTGTCACCGACACCGTTCTGTTCGACGTCGCCACCTTCGCGTTCCGAGACGACGGAACGTGGCTGGCGGCCCATGGAGTGGCGCCTGCGGACTCGATCGGCGGTGATCTGATCGTTCTGAATCCGACGACCGGGGCTCAAACGGTGATCGGAAACGTCTCCGACTTTTCATGGCAGGACGAAGGCCCACTCTTGGCTGCCACGTTGAGCACGGCCTGGGGATCTTCCAACGGAGTCGTTCTGTTCGATCCGGACGCGAGCACGCTGCGCACGCTCGAATCGGGAGACGCGAGGTACGTCGCACTGACGTGGCGGGACGAGTCTCCGCAGCTCGCGGTGATGCGCTCCGTGGAGTCCGATCTCTACGCAGATTCCACGCACGACGTTCTCGTCTGGGACGACGTCCGCTCCGGGACCGTCCGGCTGTTCGAGGCCATGACGCGCGAAGACATGCCAGCGGACACGAGGGTGACGCCGTTCGCCGGCATCCGGTTCAGCGAGGACGGACGAACCGTGTTCGTGGGCGTGCGTCCTAGGGAGCGAGTCGAGGACGACGAGGACGAGGACGACGACACAGCCGATGAGGACGATGAGGACGACGAGGACGAGGGAGAGGATGAAGAGGATGAAGAGGATGAAGAGGATGAAGAGGATGAAGAGGGCGCCGACTCCGACGACGATGTGGACCCGGCCGACGTGCAGATCTGGCACTGGGACGACGACCTGATCATCAGGGCCCAGGAGTACCGCTCCGCCCCGATCTCACGGCAGACGATGGCCGCGGCGTGGCACCTCGACGGCGACCGGTTCGTGATGCTCGGTGACGACGTGGACGAAACCGTCACGTTGGTGGCCGGTGGCCGCTGGGGTCTCGTCCCCGACTATGGCCCCTATCTCTTCGAGCGACGCTTCGGCGCTCGGTCGGCAGACTGGTATCGTGTCGACGTGGAGACCGGGGAACGTGCTCTGCTCGCGGAGGGGTTGGACTTCGGCATCCAGTCACGCTTCGAAGCCGAGCGCGTTCTCGTCTACGCCCACGACCAGTGGCAGGTCGTCGACCTCCACGATCTCGAGTGGACTCAGGTCGGCGACGGAATGAGCTTCACGCGATCACTCGAAGACTTCGACTATCCCGGACCACGCCCGAACTGGGGCGTCGGCGGGTGGGTGGACGATGGCTCGGCGGCTCTTCTCTACGACAAGCACGACGTGTGGCTCGCGAATCTCGAGAGCGGCTCCGTCGAGCGACTGACGACCGGCGCGGAAGCCGGTCGGCAGTACCGGGTCGTCAATCTGGATCCCGACGGCCCCCGGTTCGCCACCGCCGTTCTGGATCCTGACGAGTCCGTCTGGCTCTCGGTTCGCGATCTGCGGACGAAGGAGTCGGGGTATGCCCGAACGGAGTTGGGCGACGCGGCCGAAACGCTCCTCTTCGAGGCCGCCCGGGTGACGGGCCTGACCCGCGCCCGTGACGTCGATCGCTTCGCGGTGCGCATGGAGCGTTGGGACGACTCGCCGGACGTGTTCGCCGGCGGTGGCGATCTCGACGGCCTCAGCCAGGTAACCGAGACGAACCCGTTCCAGGGTGACTTCACGTGGGGCAGGGCCGAGCTCCTCGACTACACGACCGACGCCGGGCACGACCTGCAGGCGATTCTCGTGTACCCCGCCGACTTTCGCGACGGGCAGCGCTACCCTCTCATCCTATACCAGTACGAGCGCCTCTCGGATAACCTGCACGTCTACGACGGGCCCAGCGAACGCGACTACTACAACTACCAGGTGTGGTCGCAGGCCGGCTACTTCGTGCTGATGCCCGACATCATCTACGAGCCGGGCCGCCCGGGGCCGTCCGCGCTCGACGCGGTGGAGCATGCGCTCGACGCCGCCGTCGCGACCGGACACGTCGACCCCGATCGCATGGGACTCATAGGCCACTCTTGGGGCGGGTACCAGGCGGTGTACCTCCCGACGCGCACCGACCGATTCGCGGCGTCCGTGGCCGGAGCGGCGATCACCAACTTCATGAGCTTCATGGGTGCGATCCACTGGAACGGTGGTCTCCCGGAGTCCGGACATTGGGAGACCGGCCAGGCGCGCATGGCGGTTCCGTATTGGGACGACGTGGAGGGCCACCTGGAGAGCTCCCCGGCGAACTTCATCATGGATCTCGAGACGCCGATGCTGCTCATGCACGGCGACGCGGACGGAGTCGTCGATTTCCGTCAGGGACTCGAGTTTTACAACTACGCGAGGCGGGCCGGAAAGGAGGTCGTCCTTCTCGTCTATCCAGGCGCCGACCACGGCCTGAGGGAGGAAAGTCAGCAGGTCGACTACCACCGCCGAATCTTGGAGTGGTTCGCCCATTACTTGAAGGGCGAGCCGGCGGCGGCCTGGATCACGGAGGGTGAGAGCTGGGTGGAAAGAGAAAAACGAATCGGTGGCTGACCGGGCGACCTCGCGCGGCCCCGCTTGCCGCGTCGCGCGAGGCCCCGCATCGTGAAGCGCGCCGCTGCGGCGTCCGCGGTCGGTTCACACACCCGAATGCTACTCTAAACCGAGATCCACCATGCGTTTGCGTACCCTTTCGATCTGGCTCGGCGCGGTCACCGCGTTTTCACTCGTTCCGGCCCTGCTCGAGGCTCAGGCGGATTCGCGGCTCGAAGATCTGAAGGAAGAGGTGCTCGAGATGGTCGAGGGGCGCGCCAAGCAGGTCCAGGAGATCGTGGACATGCAGTTCAGCTTCGGCGAGCTCGGCTTCCAGGAGTTCGAGACCCAGAGGTACCTGACGGGGATTCTGGAGGAAGCCGGTTTCGAGATCGAGCTGGGCGTGGCCGGTATGCCCAGCGCGTGGACGGCGCGGTGGGCCAACGGCACGGGCTCGCCCGTGATCGCCATGGGCTCGGACGTCGACGGGATTCCTCAGTCGAACCAGAAACCGGGCGTCGCCTATCGCGACCCGATCCTGTCGATGGCACCGGGCCACGGCGAGGGCCACAACTCCGGGCAGGCGGTAAACATCGTCGCAGCGCTCGCGGTCAAGGAGCTCATGGAGCGCGAGAACATCGACGGCACGCTCCTCATCTGGCCGGGAATCGCCGAGGAACAGCTCGGCTCGAAGGCGTTCTTCGTGCGGGACGGAGTCTTCGAAGGGGTCGACGTGAATCTCTTCGCGCACGTCTCCTCCAACTTCGGCATGGCCTGGGGCCAGAGCGGCGGGAACGCCCTGATCTCCGTGCAGTTCCGCTTCACCGGGGAGACCGCGCACGCGGCGGGCTCCCCTTGGCGGGGCAGGTCCGCGCTCGACGCCGTGATGCTTCTGGCGCAGGCGTGGGAGTTCAAGCGTGAGCACCTCCGTCCTGCCGAGCGGTCGCACTACATCATCGTGGAGGGTGGCGATCAGCCGAACGTAGTGCCGCAGACGTCGACCATCTGGTTCTATTTCCGCGAAATCAACTACGAGCTCGTGATGGAGTCGTACGAGGCGGCGAAGCTCATGGCTGAGGGCGCCTCGCTCATGACCGGCACCGTCGTCGACACGATCATGACCGTGGGGTCGGCGTGGAGTCGCCATTTCAGCCGTCCCGTCGCGGAGGTCACGCAGGCCAACATCGAACGTGTCGGACTTCCCGATTGGACCGAGGACGACATCTCCTTGGCGAACGGGCTTCAGCGTGAGATGGGGCAGGAAGAGCGGGGGCTTCCGACCGAGGTCCGGGAGCTTCGCGGACCGGTCGATCTTTCGCAATCGCTTGGCGGAGGCTCCGACGACATCGGCGATGTCTCGTGGAACATGCCGACCGTGACGCTCCGATATCCGGCCAACATGCCGGGTGGGCCGGGCCACAACTGGGCGAACGGAATCGCAATGGCGACGCCGATCGCGCATAAGGGCGCGGTAGCGGGCGCCAAGGTCCAGGCGCTCACGCTCCTCGACCTCTTTCTCGACGGCGAGACCGTGGAGGCTGCGTGGGACTACTTCAACGACGTTCAGACCGCCGAGACCACTTACACTCCCTTCATTACCGAGGACGACAAGCCGGCCATCTTCCTCAACGAGGGAATCATGGCGCAGTGGCGGGAGCGGATGCGCCCCTACTACTACGACCCGTCCCGCTTCGACAGCTACCTCGAGCAACTCGGCATCGAGTATCCCATGGTTCGGACTCGCCCCATCAGCCAGGACCGGGACGGGGGAGGTCGGTAGAAGGCCGCGACGATGTCCGCCGTCGGCCTCCGGGGTCCGGATCTGACGCTTCGCGACCGCCAGCCCGAGCTCATGGACGATCCCGGGCTGGAGCACGAACGGCACGTCCGTGCGCTTCGGGCGCTTCGGAGGATAAACCGGGTCTCGTTCGCCGCTGCCCGGGTATGGGCGGAGGTCCGACGGATCCACTCGCAGATCGGCAGGCCGGTTCGGGTCCTCGACATCGCGTGTGGAGGAGGCGACGTCCTCGTCGACGTCGCGCGTCGTGCTCGCCGCGCCGGTGTATCGGTCGAGCTCCACGGATGTGACGTCAGTCCAGTGGCGGTGGCCGAGGCGCGCGGGCTCGGGGTGCAGGAGGGCGCTCTCGACGTCTTCGAGCTCGACGTGATACGAGACGATCTTCCTCGAGGCTACGATCTCCTGACCACTTCACTATTTCTTCATCATCTGTCGAGGGACGGGGCCATCGATCTGCTCCGCGGCATGGCGGCTGCGACCCGGAACGCTTTGCTCGTTCAGGATCTCCGGCGCACACGTCTCGGCTATGCCCTGGCGTGGATGGGTCTGCATGCGCTGACCGGTTCGGACGTCGCCCGGGTGGATGGGCTCCGTTCGGTCCGGGGAGCCTTCACTTTGGATGAGGTGCGTGTGATGTGTGGCGAGGCAGGCTTGACCGGCGCCGACATCGGGGTCGGGTGGCCTCAGCGCTTCACGATTCGCTGGAGCCGTGGATGACGACGTGGGATGCCGTCGTGGTTGGAGCAGGACCCGCGGGAAGTATTGCCGCTCGCCAGCTCGCCCGAGCGGGCGTCTCGGTGCTCCTTGTCGATCGCCAGCGCTTTCCGCGCTGGAAGGTATGCGGAGGCTGCCTCGGGCCGGCCGCGTTGCGCCTCCTCGACTCCGTTGGGCTGGGCGCTCTTCCGATCCGGGAAGGTGCGATTCGGCTCGAGCGCCTGGCGCTTGCCGCGGGAGGACGAAGAGCCCGCATAGCACTGCGTGGTACGGTGGCCCTGTCGCGGGTAGCTCTGGATGGCGCTCTGGTAGATGCGGCGGTAGGCGAAGGTGTGGAGTTCCGCGATGGCGTGCGCGTAGACCTCGGCGGTCGTGCCGAGGGGGGCGTGGAGCTCGAGCTTCGGACCGACGGCGATGCCTCGCGGGAGCAGGCACG
>JADFLD010000123.1 GCA_022564535.1 Gemmatimonadota bacterium | reverse complement strand
GGAGCTTGCGCGGCCCGAGCAGGGCGCGTATCTGGCGTCGACTTGCGGCACCGACACGAAGCTGCGAATCTTGATGGAGAGACTTCTGGACGACGATGCTTTGGGATCCGAGGGCGGTTTTCTCGACCCCGATTCGGTCAATGTCCGGCGAGTCGTGGAGACGATCGACGGGCCGCTCAGCCGCGACGAGACGAAGCCCGGCACTCCCCGCGACGAGCAGAGTGAACGGACAACCGACGCGGCTGTGCCGGCCGAGAGCCAGAGCCCGGACCCCGACCCGCCATCGATTCCCGAGTATGAGCCGATCAAACTGATCGGGCGCGGCGCGTTCGGTCACGTCTGGCTGGCGAAGCAGCGGCTGACCGGCGTACTCTATGCGCTCAAAGTGATCCCCAAGTCGGAGCTGGCGTCGATCGAAATGGACGGCGTCCGGGCCCATAAGCAGCGCGCCGCGGGTCATCCGAACCTGGTCCATCTCGAACACGTCGGGGAAACGGATGCGTTCTTCTACTACGTCATGGAGCTCCTGACGGGGCTCGACCTGGAGAGCCTGGTCGACGAGTTCGGGCCCGTGTGCCCCGCGCGCACCGTGCACCTTCTGATCCAGGCCTGCGACTCCCTCGCCGAAGCCCGCGAAGCGACGAGCATCGTCGGTCGTCGTCGTGATGAGCGAACCGTCCTGTCGGAGCGTGCCGAGGATTCTGCGTCCGTTGGGGTCGGCCCCCTGAGCGACGATGGGGAGATTGAGATTTCGACGGCGCATGAGAAAGTCCGTGCGACGTACCGAAGCGCGCACGTACACCGACAAGCCGTCTCCCATGCGCTGCGTGAGGGCTGCGCTCATGTTCGTAGAACGCGGAGCGCGCGTGTCGGGACCGAAAAGGGTCAACGTAGGGAGGGCCGCAGCCGCGAGGGGAGGGATACCGCCCATCGGCCAGTCGATTCCCGTGCCCGCAAAGCGTGTGGACGTAGCATCGGTATCGTCGGCGAACAATTGGTATAGCGCCCGCGTGTCGACGTCTCCCTCATGCATCGAGGCCGTGAGGAAGATCCTCGTGCCACCGCTCGCTGACGGATCCCATGTGAGAGATCCGCGTGCTCCGAACTGGTGAAACGAGTCCGGAAAGTCGTCGTTACGGAGCCCCGACGCCGTCAGCCAGCCTGTGTTCAACGCGACGTCATCGCCGCTGAAGCGCTCGTAGTCGTAGCGTCCGCCAAACGAGAGGCGGAGACCGGGAGCGAGCGCCGACTCGTACTGTGCGAAGACGCCGTATTCCTGCGTCCCGAATGACGCCTTCGGCGCTGATGTCGCTTGCCCGAAGCCCGCGCCGGCGAGAAGCGCGGCGGCGTCCGAGTAGAGGAAGTCGCCGAGCCCCGCTCGCGAGTGCGCCATCGTGTGGCTCGAGGCCCGAATCGTAGCGCCGAACTTCAGGGTGGCGGTGCCAGGCGTGTAGCGGAGGACCGGGATCACGACAAAGTCCGTGCGCGACGACTCGGCGGCCGCGGAGGGCAGGTTGCCGAGCGGGACGCCCAGCGCGGTGAGGTACGCCGGAGGCAGGTCGGACACGGCCGCACCGAAGTCGCGATAGCTGCCTGAGAAACCACCCCGAAGTTCCATCGTTACGTTCGGCGAGGACTCGCTGATGATCCCTCCCGCTGCGGAAAACTCGATCGACTCTTCGGCCGGTGCCGCGCTTCGGGCAAGAGACACGGGTCCGGCCCCATTGAAGTCACGCCTCGAGAAACTTCCCACGCCCCGAAGGAAAACTCGACTCGTCCGGCTGCGTTGGACGTCGAGTCGGGCGAGTGCTGAGTAGCGCGTGTAGGTCTCCACCGCGGGTTCGGTGAGGGATGTGAGCAGCTCCGGATCGAGCCCCACGAGATCAGCGGCGAGCGCTTCTGAGACGCGAGGCCCGAGAGGGGTTTGCTGCTGTAGCGCCTCCCCTGAGAGCACGACCTGGGAAACGCCTGGCGTCAGCAGAACTGTGCCTCGGGCCCCACCCTGGAATGAGAG
This sequence comes from Gemmatimonadota bacterium, assembly GCA_022564535.1. Next base: position 4,589 of record JADFLD010000123.1, on the reverse strand, counting down.
GAGCGAGGGGGTGCCGAAGTCCAACTCACTGGAGGACCAAGTCGGACCGCCACTGTAGGCACCGTCGAGCTCGATCGCACTGCCGGTGGACGAGCGAGTCGCAAGTGCTAGGTAGCCTCCTGCCGAGCCCGCCCATTCCGCGTCCGGAGCGTTGTGGAATGCCGTGACGCTCGCCAACGCTGAACGAGGGAAAAGGGCGTCGGGGAGGTACTCCGCCCGCGCCGTGGGATGTGGAGCCCGGTAAAACGGGACGCCATCGGCGATGACGAGTGACATGTCACCGGGAAGCCCCTGCGAGCCCAGGGAAGCGTCGAAGGCCGTGGAGAGAGCAGCGATTGAGGCGAGATCCTCGAAGCGGTACGGGAGGGATGCGATCTCCGAGCCGCCGAGCTGGACGCCGCCGGCGCGGAATCGCGTGGAGGAGCCACCGCTGAGGGCGACGGTGTCGATCGTCGTTACCGGAGGTGGGGCGGGGTTGAGCGTGAGGTTGACGTTGCGTTCTTCACCGCCCCTGATCGTAAGGACGCGGGCAATGAGGGGGCGATAGCCCAGGGCTTCGACTCGTATTTCGTAGGAGCCGGGCTGGACCAGCGTAAGCGTGAAGGATCCTGAGGCGGTGGTTGTGGTTTCCTGGCTGGAGCCCGTGCCGAGTGGCGTGAGGGTGACCACGGCTTGTGGGACCGCGCGGCCGTCGGGGCTGCGGACGGTGCCGGTTATTGTTCCGGAACTGATGGATTGGGCGACCAAGGGGGAGGACAGCGCTTGGAGCGCCCCGACGATGAGAGCGAGCGACAGGACGTGACTCGCCTGGGGCAATTTATGAGTGGATCGCAATGAAAGTGCTTTCGCGCGGATGGAATGTGCGGCCTGTGATCGTGTAAGATATGGCCGGTATCATGATTGTGCCTAGGCCTCTCTGACCCACCTCCACAGTTCCGGCAACGTCGGCCGCTTGCCCGCCATCAGGATGCCCACCTTGTAGATGCGCCCGGCGATCCATGCGATCGCGAAGATCGCGAGGAGCATCAGGACGAACGACAGCCCGACCTGCCAGGCGGGCACCCCACCTCCCGCGACCCTCCCCCACATGAGGATCGGCGTGAAGAGCGGGAAGAGGGACAACCCGGTCGACAGCGGCGTCATCGGGTTCTCGATCACGCTCCGAACCATGACGATCGGTACGATCATGAACATCACGATCGGCATCTGCGCCTGCTGTGCCTCTTCGTCCGTATTGCACATCGCTCCCACCGCGGCGTAGAGGCCGGAGTACATGAAGAATCCGAAGATGAAGAAGCCCAGGAACAGCGGAAGCATCCCGATGCCGGGCAACAGGTCACGGATCTCCGAGAGGTTGCTGAGCTCGGGTCTCGCAGCGATCAGCATCGGGAGGCCGGTGGCGAAAAGCAGCGCCCCGGCAAGCAGCCAGATCCCCATCTGCGTCAGGCTCACGGCACCGACGCCGAGAATCTTCCCGAGCATGAGGTGCCACGGCTTCATCGACGAGATGATCACCTCGACGATGCGACTCGTCTTCTCCTCCAGCGTGGCTCGCATGACCGCCACGGCGTAGAGGAGAATGACCATGTAGAGCAGGAAGGCTCCCAAGTATGCGACCAGGAACTCCGCCCGCCCCGTCTCGGCCCCTTCTCCGGAGAGCATCTCGATTCGGAGATCTCCCCCCCGAAGCAGCGCCTGAGCGTCGACACCTCGCTGCTCCAGCTGATATTCGAGCGCAGCCCGGACGATGGAGCTGCGAAGCGTCATCCGACGGATCGCACTCGGACGATCCGTGGCGTACATGATCGCTTCGCCCGTCTCGAGCGTGAGCTCGTCCAGCATGATGAAGCCCCCGAGGTCCCCGTCGGCCGCTGCCTGCCTGAGCTCGGTGACGACGTCCGCGCGCCAGCGCTCCTCGTGTACCGTCCACCCACTCTCCTCCATCCGTTCGGCCACGCGCTCGTAGAGAACGTTGGTGCCGTCGACGATCGCGATGTCTCGGGCCGCGCGGTCGTCGCGACTCGCAAAATACGCGGGTATCACGATGATGCCCGCCATCAAGATGGGGGCGCCGATGGTCGCAGCGATGAACCATTTCGAGCGGACGCGCTGCAGGTACTCGCGGCGAATGACCGCCCAAACGTTCATCCACATCACGAACCTCCCACGTTGGCGTCCGTAGGCATGCCCGCGTCTCCCACCGCGCCGGCGCCGGCATAGCGAACGAAGATGTCGTGAAGCCGCGGTTCGACCAGATCGAAACGCAGGATGCGCACACCCGCTTGCACGCCTCGCCTCAGAATCGCCTGGTGATCCGCCCCGTCGCGGAGCATGAGATGCAGGCCGCCGTTCACCTGCTCTATGTGATCGATTTCCGGCCCCTGGAGCCATTCGTCGGAACCCTCGAACTCGACCGCGACGACGCCCTTCCGCTCCGCCGCCTTCAACTCCTTCAGATCGGCGTCGAGCACCTTGCGAGCGTTGGATATGAGGCAGACGCGCTCGCAGAGTCGCTCGGCCTGATCCATGAGATGGGTAGAGAAGAGAATCGTCGTGCCCTTGGCGTGGAAATCGCGCACGATCTCCTCGAGGACGTCCTGATTGATCGGGTCGAGCCCGGAAAAGGGTTCGTCGAGAATGAGGAGCTCGGGTTCATGGATCACGGTACCGATGAACTGGATCTTCTGCTGCATGCCCTTCGAGAGATCCTCGACCCTCTTGTCCGCGCACTCCGCCAAACCCAGGCGCTCGAGCCACTCGAGGCCACGCTTGCGCCCCTCGGGGCGACGCACACCTCGGATCTCCCCGAGAAAGACCACGAAGTCCAGGCACTTCATCTTCTTGTAGACCCCGCGCTCCTCCGGCAAGTAGCCGACCTTCGTCCGCCGAACCGCGTCGGGGTCACCCCCCAGGAGCGCCACCGAACCTTCGTCGGGGTGCAGAATTCCCATGATCATTCGGATCGTGGTCGTCTTGCCCGAGCCGTTCGGACCGAGGAGCCCACAAATCACCCCGCGCGGCACTTCGAAGTCGAAGTCCTCCACCGCGGTGTGTTTTCCGAAGCGCTTTGTGACGCCCTCGAGGCGTATCGCGAAACCGTCGTCGCTCATCGACTGCCAGGGGTTCGGGGTGGGCGCTCAAGAAGCTCCGTCGCGCCAATCGTACCGTGTACGGACGAAGCTGTCTGCGTCTTCAAGCGTCCGTACCAAAGTCGTCGGTCCTTGCTTAGATTATACGGCTGCAGGGCAACATTCGAGGAGTATTGATGGCCATCTACCGTACGCTCTACTACACGGACGTCACCGTTGGCGTCGGCGGCCGCGTAACGATTCCGCAGGACATGCGTGAGGACCTCGGAATCGACGAGGGCGATTCGCTCACCGTGAGGGTCGAGGAGAATCCCCGTGGGGGTCGCCAGATGGTGATCTGGCGGGCCGAACAGCAGCCGGACGACGACGGGTAGCAGCCGCCTCCACCTCCACCCAGCGCACGAGGTCCTGCAGAGGGCCTCGGCCGTCGTGTAGCCACCAGGGTGGGGGAAACGACGCGTCGCGAAATGGGACGATTCGGGACGCCCCGAGCCGCCCCCACGTGATGGCGAGGTCGCGGGCGCGGTCGCCGAGGCCCGCGACGACGATCGTCTGAAGGTGGGGCCCGACCGGGCCGAGCTCTTCGGCGAGAGCTTCGGCATCGCCTAACGGCTTCACCCGCACCGACCGCAAGAGGCACGCGGGCCCCGGCATCGGCTCCGACTCGTAGACGACGGTCCAGGACGCCTCGTCCCCACCGTGGTACACCACCCCCCGACCGGCGGCGGCGTGGAGCTCGGCGTTGCCACGCAGTTGGTGGAGCGCCGCGGCGTCCTCTACGTCCGCACGCCCACACGGAAGCCGAAGCTCCACTTCGGCCAGGGCGGTAGCCAGACGCTCCGCGAAATCGGCCGGCGTGATCTCGCCGCGCTCCTCCACGTAGACGACCTGTGGGCAAACACAGCCCCTCTGGTCGAACATGGCGACGGCGGACGCGACCTCCGCGGCCGCCTCATCGACAGAGTCGGGAGTAAGCGCGTCGCGACCGACGATTCCGACGCCGACGCGGTGACGATAGCCCACGAAACGGGCCGTGACCGGGGCACTGGATCGCAGCGCGGAAACGGTGGCGTCGGAGCCGTACACGGTGATGACGTCGGCCTCGCCGAGCGCAGCCCGCTCCAACTCCGTCGAGCCGCCAGGCCAATACACGACCGCAAGGGCGTCGGCCAGCGCGGCGTCTTCCTCGCGCAGAGCCCTCGCGAACAGGACCGGCAGCACAGCATCTCCCAGGCCCGGCTTGAGGAGCGTGGGTCCCTTCAGGATCAGGCTCCGAATGAGTGCGTTCACACCGACGCCCGGAACACTCCCGGACACGATCTGCACGCAGAGGCCGGGACCGACAGCCATCGCGGTCCGACCCCGCACGGTGACGAAACCGTCCAGAGCCGCGACGTCCTCGAACTCGGTCTGGACGAGCCGATGCAGGCGATCGCGCGTCCAGTCGGGTGCCATCCCGTCGAGAATCGCATGTGCCATCTCCGGAGAGACACCCGCCGT
>JADFLD010000122.1 GCA_022564535.1 Gemmatimonadota bacterium | reverse complement strand
TGGTGTCATCGCGCGCCGATCTCGAGGAACACAACCGCCCCTACGCCCGGGAAGGCGCAGAAATGGGCTTCGTCGATGCGTTGCACAGCATCAGGCCGCACGTCCTCATCGGCGCGACCGGCGCGCCCGGTACGTTCACGCGCGAAGTCATCGAGACGATGGCCGAGATCAACGACCGACCGACGGTCTTCGCGCTCTCGAACCCGACGTCGCGCGCGGAGTGCACGGCAGAGCAGGCGTATGCGTGGTCGGATGGTCGCGTAATTTTCGCGAGCGGGAGCCCGTTCGCGGCGGTCGACTTCGGAGGCCGACGCTACCAGCCGGGCCAGGGGAACAACGCGTACATCTTCCCGGGCATCGGGCTCGGTGCCGTCGCCTGCCGCGCGACTCGGATGTCGGAGCCGATGTTCCTGGTGGCCGCGCAAACGCTGGCGGCTCAGGTGACCCAGGCGCGACTGGACGAGGGCACGATATATCCTCCTCTGTCGGAGATCCGTGCGGTGTCCGCCGAGATCGCCCTCGCCGTCGCCGAGCAAGCTTATGCAGAGGGGCTCGCCAGCCTGCAGCGTCCGGACGACCTGCGCGGGTACATCCTGGCTCAGATGTACGATCCTTCGTACGAAAATTGAGGGTGAGTCCCGGGGCGGGTGAATGAGCAGCTTCTCGCTAAGGGCTGGTCAGAGCGCGTGCTCATGGTATCGGAGCGATCCAGCCGTCACCTGCGGCGTTGTTGCTGACTGTCGCTTGCTGCGGGGCTCTTCGAGCTTCGCGGGCTAGCTGCGGACGTCTGAGCGAGCTCCTCTTCTACTCCTCCCGAATAATGTGCACCGGATCGATCCTCGTCGCCCGGAGCGCCGGAATAAGGGTGGCGACGAACCCGACGAGGAGGACCGCAACCCCCGCCGACCCGAAGGCCACCACGTCGTAGGCTTCGATGCCGAAGAGAAGAGACGAGATCATTCGCGCCAATCCGAGCGCTGTCGAGAGACCGACCACGGTACCGATCGCGATGATCCACATCCCGCTACTAAGTTGCTCTCGGAGCACCCACTCCGGACGCGCCCCGAGGGCGATGCGTACCGCGATGTCACCTCGCCGGGTCTGGACGCCTTGGGCCACGACTCCATAAACGCCGAGCGCAGCCAGCAGGAGGGCCAGAAGTCCGAAACCGCCGATCACGCGCGCGAGCCATCGGGGGCGAGCGATTGCCCCATCGAGGATGTCACCGACCCGTGTCGTTTCGAGGATCGCCTGGTCTGGATATTCCCTCCATATCGCCTGCCTTACCGCGGGAATCACGTCCGAGGCGCCGGGCACCGTCCGAACGAACATGAAGAATGAGGTCCGGGGGAAGTTGACCGCATTGACGTAGATCGCGGTCTGCGTGCCCGCCGCGAGCCCGTCGTCGTGGAGGGGTTCGATGACGCCCAGAACGGGGAGAACCAACGAGCCCAACTTGAGATGTCGGTCCGTTGCATTCTCACCAGGCCAGAGGGACTCCGCCAGCGTCGAATTGACCACGACGCTCTGCCGTGAGTCGTCATGGGTGAACGCGCGGCCCGCGACGAATCGGGTTCCCAACGTTTCGAAGAACCCGGGCAGGACCAAGTATGTGCCCGATTCGGGCCTCACTTCGATCTCGCCTCCGGCGGGGTCGATCGTGGTGAAGAGATAGGCCTCACCCCCGCCTTCGAGAAGAGGGGTCTTGCTTCCGCCCACGGACACGACTCCAGGGACAGCGGAAGCGATATCGACGAGTCGCTGTCGATCCACGATGAGCTGGTCGGCGCCGCCCGGCATATTGATCTGGAAACGCAAACTCCACACGTCTTCCGTATCGAATCCCGGATCTGTTTCGACGAGAGACTGGAAGCTGCGAACCATGAGCCCCGTTCCGGCGAGGAGAATCGCAGCGAGGGCTGTTTCGCCCAGCACCAACGCCTTGAGTCCGCGGCTCACGCCCTGTCGGCCGCCCCGTGCTCCGCCCAGGAAGACGTGGGGGGGCGCCCGGAGGACACTCCAAGAAGGGATGATCCCGAAGGCGAGGCCGGTGACCAACGAGATCAACGCCGTGAACGAGGCGACCCGGAGATCGGGCTGAACGTTCGCGGCGAAACCGAGTGCTTCGGAAGTAAACCTCGAAGCGACACCGGAGATCGTCCACGCAGCGCCGAGCCCCACAAGTCCTCCCATGGTGCCGAGGATGACGCTCTCTCCAAGCAGCTGGCGAGCCAGACGTTTCCGATCCGCTCCAACGGAAAGTCGGATCGCGAGTTCGCGTCGCCTACCCGCCGTCCTCGCCGTGAGGAGACCCCCGACGCTCGTAGCGACGACGAGCAGCAGCAGAGCCGTGACGCCCATGAGGAAGAGGATGCCGGTGCGGTAGCCCGCCATCACGGCGTCGCGCAGTGGAATCAGCTCGGCCCGTGTCCATCCTTCGTTCGTTTCGGGGTAGGCATCGGCGAGGCGGGCGAAGACCCCCTCGGCGGCGATGCGGGCCTCGCCGGCGTCTGAGGGCGCCGGGACGCGCAGAAGCGCCCGACGGTAACGAACGTCACGGCGATTGGGAACTTGATCTTCCGTGAGGAGGGATACCGGGAGCCAGACGCGCACCTGCTGTGAAGGAAACGCGAAGCCCGGCGGCAGTATGCCCACCACTTCGAATACGGCCCCATCGAGACGGAGCGTCCTTCCGACCATCCGTGGATCAGCGCCGAAACGCTGGGTCCAGAAGTCGTGGCTGAGCACCACGACGCGGTCGCGTCCAGGCACGTTGTCGGCTCTGTGCAGCGTCCGTCCGGCGGCGGCTGCGACCCCGAGCACATCGAAGAATGCTCCGTCGACAAGCGCGTGCTGAACCGGCTCGGGCAGTCCCTCGCCGGTGAGGGTCATGACACTGGAGCTGGGGTCGAACGCGTAGGACGTGAGGGTGTTCTCCCACCCTAGGCCGTGGCGGAGGTCTGCCACGTCCATCGGCGACACCTGCCCCAAGTCGGCCCCGGCTTCCGGACTCAGATGCCGAAACTCGTAGAGTTCCTGCGGCGATCGAAACGGGAGGCTCTGGAGCAGCGCCTGATCGACGAGGCTGAACGCGAGCGCAGTACCGGCGACGCCGACGGCTACGATCCCCACGACCATCGCATTCACGGCCGGATGCGCGCGCAGCGCCCGCACCGCGAACCTGAGATCCTGAATCATTCCCCCTCCCATGATGCTTCCCCCATTTCGTGCATCGGCATGGATCTCGTGCCAAGCCACACCCGCGGCTTGACGATTGAACCAGATCCAGGCGTGAACCGGCCCGTCCCGATCCCTACGGAGCGTGTACTCCTCCTCGAGGTCGCCCACGATGCTTCTCGCGACCGAGTCGGTCTTCGACATCGTGAGCGTGAGGAGCCATCGCCCGGGGCGCGGGGTCTTCATCCGTTCTCGACCAGGAATGCGTCGGCGGCGTCCCAAAACGAGTTCAGCGTGGCGCGGGCCTCGCGAAGGATCTCGATCCCGCCGTCCGTAATGCTGAAGTGCCGACGGGGGTGTCCCGAGCGGGCGATGTCGCCTTCGGCGATTCGCCAGTCCAGAAGCCCCTTCTGCTTCAGGCGCTCCATAGTCGCGTAGAGGGCGCCCCGAGACACCGACCGTCCTGCTCGCTCTTCGAGCTCGGCGGAGATGTCGATGGCGGAACAAGCGTTGCTTCTCGCCAGTACCGCGAGCAGCACGAGTTGCTCGAACTCACCCAGTCCGGATCTAGGTGCCACGGAACCTCCAACTGATCGGGGGACGGCCTACATGTATCGTGTCTAGTTTCAAGAACGAGTCTATTAAATAGACAGTAAGGGGAATTGAATCGCCGGGGAAGGGGTCCGCACGCCGTCACTCGAAGGAGGGCCGTGCCGAGAGTCGTGGGAAGACACCTGTTGCGAAGCCGGGTCGGTTTCCGACCATCGTCGAGAGGAAACGCCGCCCTTGCCGCGCCCCGACGCGGTGACCTACCGTCCGGTGCCCAGGGCTTCTACCGAAAGGCCCGAAATCGAACTGCCCTACCGGAGCACGCTCATGTCGAACCGAAGCGGCCGCCTGCCGACCCATGCCCTCACGGTTCTGCTTGCGACGGTCGGAGCGTGCAACCCGCTGCAGACGGCCACTCCCCCCGGCAATTACGACGACCTCGTGAGCCTCTTCGGCGAGTGGCGCGCGTTCGAGGCGCCTGACTACGCCGACGGCGTCCCCGACTACACAGCCGGCGCCATGGCCCGGCAGTCCGATGCCCTCGCGGGCTGGCAGGCCCGCCTACGTGCGCTGAGCCCGGAGCGCTGGCCCGTCGCCGAGCAGATCGACTGGCACATGGTGCGGGCCGAGATGAACGGTCTCGACTTCGATCACCGTGTGCGGCGCCCCTGGGCGCGAGACCCTGCCTTCTACGTCGTGATCTACGCCGCCGAGAGCGACGTGCCCGCGCATGAGGGCTCTGTGATCCACGGGTGGATCGATCTGTGGACGTACGAATACCCGCTCTCGAGCCAAGACGCCCCGGATCTCGCGCAGCGTATCGGAGCGATCCCGATGCTACTCGAGCAGGCACGCGCCAACCTCACCGAAAGCAACGCCCGCGACCTGTGGATGGCCGGCCTGCGATCGTTCCGCGGCCAGAGCGCCGACTTGGTCGCGTTGGGGGAGCGGGTTCGCGGCACGAGCGCAGAGCTGGACGACGCCATCGTCTCTGCGCGTACGGCGAGCGATGCGTTCCATGACTGGCTGGAGTCTGAGGCCGACTCCAAGACCGGTCCTTCGGGTGTGGGGAAGGACAACTACACGTGGTACGCGCAGAACGTCCATCTGGTACCGTACACTTGGGAAGAACAGGTCTCCCTAATGCGCCGAGAACTGGCCCGGGCCCACGCATCGCTCCGGCTCGAAGAGAACAGGAACCGGCACCTTCCTGAGCTGGAGCGCATCTCCAGCCCGGAGGAGTACGATCGGCGCCTCGACGAGGCGGTCACCGACTACCTCCGATTCCTCGACGTGGAGGAGATTCACGAGATTCAGCCGTGGATGGAACCTGCGTTGCGTGCAGTGAACGGGGCCTTCACACCAGCCGCGCCGGGAGAGATCCGCAACTTCTTCAGCGAGGTCACCTACCGAGATCCACTGGCCATGCGGACGCACATGCACCACTGGATCGAGTTGGCCCGCATGCGTGAGAATCCCCACCCGAGTCCGATCCGGAGCGTGCCGTCCCTCTACAACATCTGGGACGCTCGCTCCGAAGGGTTCGCGACCGGGGTGGAAGAGATGATGATGCACGCGGGACTCTTCGACGCACGGCCCCGCTCTCGGGAGCTCATCTGGATTATGCTCGCCCAGCGCGCGGCCCGGGCCCTGAGCGGCCTCTACCTCCACGGAAACGAGTACACCATGGAGGAGGCGGTCGAACACGCCATCACCTGGACCCCTCGCGGATGGCTTCCCGAGGGTGCGCTGGTCCGCAACGAACAGCACCTTTACCTGCGGCAGCCCGGGTACGGCACGAGCTACCTCACCGGCAAGATCCAGATCGAGGAGCTTATGGCCGAGCGGGCGCTTCAGGCGGGCGATGCCTTCACCATCGGCGGTTTCTTCGACGACTTCTTCGACTCCGGAGTAATCCCGGTAGCGCTCACGCGGTGGGAGATGACCGGTACCCGCGAAGCGATCCTGGACGGGCCGATCGGACGCTGAGGTGCGGGATCCCTTCGCCTCACGCCCACCGGCCCGCGCGCACGCATGGAAGCATCTCGATGACCAGGAGCGCCTGGTCTTCTCGATCGGAAGGGTCCGACGGTAGCGGCCACGCGGTCTCTTTGACACCTTTCCGGAGATTCCTGGAGTGATGAGCGTTACGTGGGTCCCTGATCGGCCATCCGCCTTCGGAAGTAGCACACACCGCCCGAGATGAATCTCCCGCACAGCCCAAAGCCCGTCCCCGAGGTCTCGTGGACGACGCACCCCTTGGTGCGGACCGTAGTCGTCGTCACCCTCCTTTACTTCTTCCTGATCGGCGTCAACGGCTTGGGAGCAGGCTTCCGGGCGCTGGGCGAGGGCGTGCTCGACTCGTTCTTCGCCGCGACGGAGAATCCGTTCATCGGGCTCATGGTCGGCATTCTGGCCACGACCCTTGTCCAGAGCTCGTCGGTTACGACGGCGATGATCGTCGGATTGGTCGCGGCACCGCTGAACCCCATTCCGATTGAACACGCGGTTCCCATGATCATGGGCGCGAATATCGGAACCACGGTCACGAATACGATTGCTTCACTGGCGCACATCGGCCGCAGGGAGGAGTTCAGGCGGGCCTTCGCGGTGGCGACGGTTCACGACTTCTTCAATTATCTGGCTGTCCTGGTGCTGCTCCCACTCGAGCTTTTCACCGGCTTCCTGCAGACGTCGGCGACGGCGATGACCTCGATGCTGTCAGGGGTCGGCGGCGCAGACTACGACAGTCCCATCAAGGGCGCGATCCAGGCTGGCGGTGTCCCGATCGAAGCCGCATTGGCGATGCTGCTTCCGTCTGATCAGGCCGTGGCCATCGGCTACGTAGCGGTGAGCGCGGTGCTCATCTTCGCCACCCT
>JADFLD010000121.1 GCA_022564535.1 Gemmatimonadota bacterium | reverse complement strand
AAGCCCGGCTTAGGAAGGGAGAGGTGATGAGCGAGCAGCGGACGTTTGCGGGACTGGCGTGGGAGAGGAAGGGCAAGGTGACGCGACGTGAGCGGTTCCTTGCTGAGATGAACGCGGTGATCCCATGGGCTCGTCTGACGGGTGTGATCGAGCCTCACTACTTGAAGGGCGAGGGAGGGCGTCCGCCCCTGGGTCTGGAGGTGATGCTCAGGATCTACTTCGTGCAGCAGTGGTTCGACCTGTCGGATCCGGCGGCGGAGGACGCGATCTACGATTCGGAGTCGATCCGACGATTCGTGGGCGTGGAGCTTGGCGAGGACCGGGTACCGGACGAGACGACGATCCTTCGGTTCCGCCATCTACTGGAGAGGCATGAGCTGACGGAGGCGATCTTCGGACAGATTCGGAGCCTCCTGGAAGAAAAGCATCTACTCCTGAAGTCGGGCACGATCGTAGATGCGACGATCATCCATGCGCCGAGCTCAACGAAGAACAAGGCCGGCAAGCGAGACCCCGAGATGAAGCAGACACGCAAAGGCAGGCAGTGGTACTTCGGCATGAAGATCCACACCGGCACGGACAAGCGAGGACTGACCCACCACCTGACGGTGACCGACGCGGCGCAGGCCGATATCAAGCAGATGCCTGAGCTACTGCATGGTGAGGAAGATGAGATCTATGGTGACCAGGCCTACTGGAAGGAAGACGATCGGCGCAGCTTCCAGGCACGCAACGTCCGATACCGAGTGAACCGGCGACCGACTGCCAAGCACCCGCTGACGGATCGGTGGAAGAAGATCAACCGTAGTCGGTCGCGGGTCCGCGCTCGAGGCGAGCACGCCTACCGGGTCGTGAAGCGACTGTGGGGCTTCGACAAGGTCCGGTATCGAGGGCTCGCCAAGAACAGAGTCCGAGCCTACACGATGTTCGCGCTCGCCAATCTCTACATGGTTCGTCGCCAGCTGATGCCACCGGGGGCGACGTGTACCCTCTGACCTCGAAAAAGCAGGAAATGAGCACCTCGCGCCGAGTTCGCGAGGTCAAAACCGCTTGGCTCACCTACCCTGACCGCCCCGTCTCTCATCCGGCTGCCTTTCGGGCGCCTTTTTCAGAGCTTCCCTAGTGCCTGTAACTGATATCTGGGTGGACACAGAGCCGCGCGGATGTCATCACAGCATCAGTTGCAATGCGCTGGTAACTTATCTTCAGCCCTTGGGTGCATTTCGTCGCCCCAATGTACTGACGCCGATCGGCAGGAGGACAGTGATGATCAAGAAGCTGTTTGGACTGGTGGCTCTGCTCGCCTTCACCGCCGTGCCCGCACGGTCCCAAGGCATCGAGTTCTCGGCTGGGGTCAATTTCTCGAAGCTCAGTGGCTCAGTCGTCAGCGACGCCGTGCGAAGTGCCGGCAAGACCTTCGGGATCGACCTCGTCATCCCGATCGGCCCGATCGGTCTCAACCTAGGTGGAAGTTGGTCCCAAAAGGGCGTCGAGCAGACGATCGACAACGCGGCGTCGATCATCGACCTGACCTACGTCGAGTTGCCAGTGCACCTACGCTTTCCGCTCGTCGGGGCGGGACCGATTCGACTCAATTTGATTCTGGGGCCCACGATCGGCATCAACACGGGTTGCGAAATAACTCCTGCCGCGGGGGTGGCGCAGGACTGTAAGGACCTTGCGGGAGGCTTCGACGTTAAGGGCCTCGAGTGGTCTGGCACCGGGGGGCTCGGCCTGAGCTTCCGTTTGGGTGGACTCGCCTACGCGGGGGTGGAGCTGACGTATGCGGTCGGGTTGACCTCGGTGGACGAGGCAGCGCCCCAGTCACTGAAGAACAAGACGTTCACGCTGGCTGGTCACTTCGGTTTCGACGTTTTCTAGGGGACTGTAACTGAGGTTCAGTGGACACGGAGCCTGGTGAGGCGCCATCCCCGTGGAGCATTTCGGCCAACGACGCTTGAGGCTCACGCGGGGTTGACCCCAAGAGACGCCGGCCTTGCCTTGTGGCGGGCAGGGTAGCCTGCCTATTCCGCCCGCATTGCCGTCACAGGGTTGACGCGGGTCGCCCGCCATGCCGGAATGAAGCAGGCGATGAGCCCGACCACGAGCAAGGTGGACGTAACGGCTGCGTAAATGAGGGGCTCGCGAGGATCGACGCCGTAGAGCTGGCTCGAGAGTAGCCCGGAGAGTGATATCGCTCCCACGACACCGACCGCGAGGCCGATCAAGACGAGCCGCAGGCCGTCGCCGAGCACCATGCCACGAACGTCGGCCCCGTCCGCCCCGAGCGCCATGCGGATTCCCAATTCGGCACGTCGCTGGGCCACCGTGTACGAGAGCACCCCGTACACACCGACGGAGGCGAGGAGGAGGGCTACGATTCCGAACATCGAAAGAAGAAGCGTGCTGAATCGGTCCCGTGACTGAGCAACGGCCACGATGTCCTCGAGCGTCTGAACATTCGTGAGGGCCACACTCGGGTTCATGGAAGCCAGCTCCTGCCTCACCGCAGGCAGCAGCGTCGCGGTCGAGCCCGTGGTACGAATGGATATCGTCCGTCGCTTGACGGATGATTGGAGTCCGCTGAAATAGATTGCAGGCGTCGGTTCCGTGCGCAGGCCGTCGTACCTCATGTCGTGCACGACTCCGATGATCTCGGACTCCTGAATTCCCCCCGCCACGTGTATGCATCCGAGCGGGCCGAGACACGTCTGCATGTTTCCGATCTTCTTGCCGAGGGGATCTTCCCCCGTGAAGAATTGCTCGGCCATCGCCTCATTGATGAGTACCACGCCTGGTGCGTCTACGCGGTCCGCCATCGTGAAGTCGCGGCCCGCGACGATGGGTGTCCGCATGGCGGTGAAGAAGCCCGGACTGACCGGTCGGAGGTAGGCTCGAGGATCGAGCTCCAGGGCGATCTCCCGATCCACGAAGGCGATCACCTGGTTGTAGTCGAGCGGCTCTCCTAGCGGGAGCGTGGACGCGTCGCCGACAGCCACGACCCCCGGCAGCTCGGAGATGCGTCGCTCGAACTGCTCGTAGAAGTCGATGACTTCCTGATTGGTCGACGCGATCGCGGTGGACACATCCAACTCGACCGTCAACACGCCCTCGGGAACGAACCCGGTGTCGACAGTCCTCAGGTTTTCGAAGCTTCGCACCAGGAGTCCCGCGCCGACGACGAGCATGAGGGCCATGGCGAACTGTGCGATGACGAACACGCTCTGCACTCGGCTCTTGCTGGCCCCGGCGGTGGATCGAGCCCCGTCCCGGATGGCGGTGTGGACGTCCGAACCGAGCAGGCGAACGATGGGCGCCAACCCGAACAGAATGCCTGTCAAAATGCTTACCGCAGCGACGACGCCCAACACCGCGCCATCGAGCGTGATCGCGTCGCCGCGAGGGAGTGCTACGGGTGCGAGTCCCAGCAGAACACGAATCCCTACCTTGGCCAGGCCGACTCCCAGGAGGGCGCCGGCGCCTGCGAGGACGAGACTTTCCGTGACGAGTTGGCGCACGAGCCGTCCCCGTTCCGCGCCGAAGGCGACCCTGAGAGCGATCTCACGGGCCCGGACCTCGGACCGCGACAGGAGAAGGTTGGCCACGTTTGCGCACGCGATCAGGAGGATGAGCCCGGTGGCGCCGAGGAGGACGAGCAGCGCTTGGCGCGTGTCACCGACCATCTCGGCGTGAAGGCTTTGCATCGTCACGGTCCAGCCCCGGTTCGACTCGGGGTTAGCCTGTTCGATGCGTGTCGCGACCCCGATCATGTCAGCCCGTGCGGCGCTGAGGTCCTTCCCCTGCGCGAGCCGTCCAACGGCGCTCATCCAGCGAGCCCCGCGGCTCTGGATCTGCATGGTCCAAGTCATGTTGAGCCACACGTCGGTGTTGTCGGGGAAGGTGTGCTCCTCCCTCAGGACGCCGATGATCTCGATGGGCCCGCCGTCGAGTGTCATCGCCTGGCCTACCACGGACGGATCGCCACCGAATCGGCGCTGCCAGAAACCGTGACTAAGCACAGCGACGGCTACCGAACCCGGCCCGTCATCGGACGTGAAGGTCCGGCCCGACAGTGCGTTGGCCCCCATGACGTCGAAAAAGTCTTCTGTCGTGTAGACGACGCGCACCCTCGTCGGATTACCGTCCAATTCGGTCACGGTCCCCGTCGTAGGCCAGTATCCTGCCATCGACTCGAATGTGGCATTCATGGTTCGCCAGTCATCGAAGTCCATCGGGGACACCATGTACTTTGTCTGATTCTGAGCGTTGTTCTGCGTCCACAGCAGAGTGAGATCCTCCGGGTCATCGAAGGGCAGGGGGTCGAGCAAGACCGCCTTCACCACCGTGTAAATGGCCGTGTTCGCCCCGATGCCGAGCGCGAGCGTGATAATCGCGACCGCGCTGAACCCGGGATTCTTGAAGATCATCCGGATCGCGTACTTGAGGTCCTGCATTACGTCTTCCATGAATTTCGTGCCCCGGGCCTCCCGGGTCTCATCGTTGAATCGATTCATGCCTCCGAAGAGGATCATCGCCTGGCGGCGTGCTTCCTTCGGAGGGGCTCCGTTTTGCCGGAGACGATCGGCTTCCATCTGGACGTGAAATCGCATTTCCTCGTCGAGGTCGCGCCATGCAGCGTCCGGTCGCATCAGGGTATTCACTCTGAGCCAGACGCCGCGCAGCCGGTCGAGCAGGAGTTCGATCATCTACGTGGCCGCGAGAATGCGTTGAACCGCGGAAGTGAACAGGTCCCATTGCTCCTGCCCGTCGGCGAGTTGGCTCCGGCCCAACTTGGTGAGCCGGTAGAACTTGGCACGCCGATTGTTCTCCGAGGTGCCCCACTCGGATCGAACCCAACCGTGGGCCTGTAGGCGATGGAGGGCCGGGTACAGCGAGCCCTGGTTCAGCTGGAGCACGTCCTCGGAGAGCTGTTGAATACGTACGGCCACCCCCCAACCGTGCATCGGCTCGCCGACCTGCAGTGTCTTGAGAATCAGGAGGTCCAGCGTTCCCTGAAGCAGCTCCGTGCGCGCACGCGTCATCCCTCGCTCCGATGTGTGGCAGATCCGGTCACCCGATACGATCGAGTGGCTCCGTTCCCCTAGATATGCTACAAGAGTACCCTGTCTCTTGTAGACGGTCTAGGGTAGCAAAAGGTTGCAAGCCGTACCCGCCGAGGGTTCCCTACTCCTCCCGGGTGGCGCGTGCGGGATCGATCGCCGCCGCCATTCTCGCGGGCACCAGAAGCGCGCTTGCGGTGACGAGGAGGACCGCCGTGACCGCGCCCAGCAGGATCCACACGTCCACGGCGCCGACACCGAAGAGCAGTTCCTCGATGGTTCTCCCGAGAATCATCGCGAGCGCCAACCCGGGGGGAACTCCGAGCAGAGCCGAGCGCATCCCTTCCCCGACGACTTCAGCGGTGACGCGTCCTCTCGTGGCCCCGAGGGCGAGACGGACCCCGATCTCCCTGCGCCGCCGACGGACGGCTTGGGCCGAAATCCCGTAAGCGCCGACGAGGCCAAGCAGCAACGCCGTGCCTGTGAAGATCACCATGATCGACAGCAACATGGTCTGCGACGCTCGGAAGGGGCGGGTCAGATCCTCGCCACGAGCCTCTCCGTAGATCGGAAGCCCCGGGTGGACCTGCCGGATCGCGCGCCGGACTTAGTCGGGGCTGATTGCAGAGCCTGGGGCGAATCGGGCCGCCAGGAAGACCGAGCTCGCTCCGAAGCCTGTCGTCTGACTCATGGGGCGATAAAGCACGGGCCCAGCCTCCGTCGCCGGGCCCCGGGTGCGCGTGTCCGCTACGACACCCACGATCGTCAGGGGTCGTCCGTGCCCGTCAGGCCCATCGTCACTTGGGTGCCAAGGGCGCCCCGCCCCCCGAGGATGGTTCGGGCGAAGGTCTCGTTGACCACTGCGACGTCCCTGTCGTCCGGACCATCGCTCTCTGCGAAGACGCGACCTCGAAGCATGGTCATGCCCAGAGCCGAGAAGTAGCCGACGTCGATGGGCTGCCAACCCGCATCGGGGAGATCCCGCCGGGATGGGTCGCCGACGATGACGACGCCGGCCCGAGTGCCGATGCGGATGGGTGCGACCGAGCCGATCGCGACGGTCTCGACCTCCGGGAGCCTTCGGACCGCGTCGACGACTTCGCGGTAGATCGCGATTCGGTCGTCGTACGGCCGTGCGCGCGCGTCGGGGATGGCCACCCGAAGTGTCGTCAGGTTCTCTCCCGAGAACCCCAGTTCCACGCGGGCGAGCTCTTCGACGCTCCGCCTGAGGAGGGTGCTTCCCGTCAAGAGCGCGATGACGACCGCGACCTGAACGGCGATCGTCGTCCGTCCTCCAACGCGCGTGGTTCCGGTCGCGCCCCGCAGACTCAGGCCGCGGACGCCCGCAAGGCTTCGTGCGTACGCTGCCGTCGCGATGATCGAGCCGACACCGAGGCCGAGCATGAGCCCGAGCGCCACCGTGCTCGGAGGCAAGGCGATTTCACCCGAGCGAGGAACGAAGGAGCCGAGCCGACCCCCGGCGACTTCGATCAGTAACCGAGCCAGTCCGAGTCCGGCGCCAGCGCCCGCGACTCCAATCAGCCATCCT
>JADFLD010000120.1 GCA_022564535.1 Gemmatimonadota bacterium | reverse complement strand
GCGATCGTGTGCGTCAATGTTGCTCTGGTGGTCGCCTGGCCCCTTCCGGCAAGCGCGCCTTTCATAGCAGCCGCCTTCCTGGGCGCGTACCTCTGCTCGTTCGTGGTGGGCGCCGTGGGATGGCTCCGGAGGGGATGAAATGAGCGCGTGCTTCGCAGCGTTTGCCAAGTGGCGCACTGAGGGGCAACGACGAAGGAATGCTCGTCGCTGCAGCCGGAACCTGACGCCGATCGGCTCGGCTTCGACGCTGGTGGCCGTGGCCATCATGCGCAAGAACGGCCTGGCGATGTCACTTGGGCGTTTCGTCAAGCTGGCCATCCCTTTCGCCGCGTTGCGCGTTGCAGATCGCCTTGGCTACGGTGTACGTCCTGCTGGCTCTGCGGTAAGATGATGCTGGTTTTTCCTGCCGGCCGACGGGGGCGTAACAGCCGCGACAGGAGACCGACCACCTAGACGGTCGTTGCCGTCGGGATGCCTCAAGGGACGTTTTACAGCGGAGATGCACACATGGGAAAAATCAGACTCGCCATAGCGGGCGTGGGCAATTGTGCCAGTTCGCTTTTGCAGGGTTTGGAGTACTACAAGAATCAAGATGCCGCCGACACCGCAGGGCTGATGCATACGGCCATCGGAGCCTACCGGCTGGAGGACATCCGCGTCGTGGCGGCCTTCGATGTCGATCGGCGCAAGGTCGGCAAGCCGCTCGAGGAGGCCGTCTTCGCCCCGCCGAACTGTACCACCGTCTTTCACCGTGAGCTTCGCTCCTACGGCGTGACCGTGCAGATGGGCCCGGTGCTGGACGGAGTGGCCAGCCACATGCGTGATTACCCGGACGGGCAGGCGTTCAGGGTGGCGGATGAAGAGCCGTGCGACACGGCTCGGGTTTTGAAGGACTCCGGCGCGGAGGTGTTGGTCTGTTACCTGCCGGTCGGTTCCGACGATGCAGCCCACCATTACGCCCAAGCTTGTCTGGACGCCGGGGTTGCCATGGTCAACTGTGTGCCCGTCTTCATCGCCTCGAATCCCGAGTGGAGCGGGCAGTTCCGCAAGAAGAATCTGCCCATCGTCGGTGACGACATCAAGAGCCAGTTTGGCGCGACCATCGTTCACCGGATGTTGACCCGGCTGATGGGCGACCGCGGCGTCAAGCTTGACCGGACTTACCAGCTCAACACCGGCGGCAACACCGACTTCCTCAACATGCTGGAACAGAGCCGCCTGACATCCAAACGGATCTCGAAGACCGAGTCGGTCCAATCGCAATTAGACGTCCCCTTGGAGAAGGACAACATCCACATCGGCCCCTCCGACTACGTGGCCTGGCAGAAGGACAACAAGGTGTGCTTCCTGCGGATGGAGTGGCGCGGCTTCGGCGACGTGCCCATGAACCTGGAGCTGCGCCTTAGCGTGGAAGACTCTCCGAACAGCGCCGGAATCGTCGTCGACGCGATCCGATGCGCCAAGCTCGCCTTGGACCGGAACATCGGCGGTCCGCTGCACGAGATTTCCGCCGTCTGCATGAAGCATCCCCCGGAGCAGTGCCGTGACTCCGTAGCCCGAGAGCGCCTGGAGCGGTGGATTACCGGAGAGTGACAAGGACAGCGAAGGGCGACAACGAAGAGCAGGCCGTGCCCGGCGTTCAGAACGACATTGTCAAGGCCCTGCTTCGCCTCCACACGGAACTCCGGCGGACACTCGCGGCCTCCGACGTTGACTTCGATCGGATTCTCGGCAAAAACCGAAAGGGCGACCAGCAGCGAGGCTTCGACGTGTGTGCCCTCGCCGGTCTGATCTCTCCGCCGCAGCGCTGCCAGAATGCCGAGCGCCGTCAGGATGCCCGTGCCGACGTCTACGACGGAGCCACCGACACGCGCCGGTGGACCATCGGGATGACCCGTCAGCGACATCACGCCCGTGTATGCCTGGATGAGTGGATCGTAGCCCGGGCGTTCCCTGAGCGGCCCCCTCGAACCGTAGCCGGTCACCGACGCGTATATAATGCCTGGTCGTCGCTCTCGCACTTGCTCGTAGGCGAAGCCGAGCTTCTCGATGACGCCCGCGCGGTACGCTTGCACGAAGACGTCCGCCGAGTCGATCAGGCGCCACAGCACGTCTCGGCCGACCTCGGACTTGAGGTCCAGTACCACGCTGCGTTTGTTACGGTTGTACGACAGGAAGAGTGGCGCCTCGCCTTCCCAAAACGGCGGACCCCAGGAACGTGTCGGATCACCCCCAGGCGGTTCGATCTTGATGACGTCGGCGCCCAAATCGCCCAACGTTTGCGTGCTGTGCGGACCGGCGATGTTCTGAGTCACATCGACGACGCGAATCCCTTGCAAGACGTTCACGTCAGCGACCGACCTTTTTGCCGATGCCGAACACTTCGCCCTCCCAGAGGAACTCGGCACCTGTGCTCACGTCGTCCTCTACCAGAATACGCAGCGTCATCTCGTCGGCGACGTCGAAGAGTTCACCGTTTCTCAGGAATCCGACCATGAACTCGGCGCGCCCGGCTGGAACCAAGGCGATCGCAGCCCTGCCCCAGCGGCCGACGAGGCGGCCGTTCTCCTCGAGCACCCTGACCGTGAGCCTCATCGGCCCGCCCGTCGTGGGGTCGTTGGTATCGAAGGCGTACGAGCCCAGGTAGCTCGCCCGCTCGGCCGCTGGGAGTGGATCCCAGGTGTACGGCTCGGTCTCGATATCGAGCTCGACGAAGGTCGGGCCCCAGTGCATGCGCAATGTGGCTGTGCGAGAGGTGATGGCTTCGACGTACCAATTGAGGGCCTCCATGTGCGCGCCCTGCTGCGGCGTGACCTCGAAGTGCAGAACGAAGCCCTCCTCAGGAACCGGAGTGTCATGATACAACCTCCACTCCCGGTTCAACGAGAAGCGCCAAGTGCCTCGTTCCCGAGCCCGCAACCAGACCGAATACTTGCCCGGATCTATCCCATGTCCATCGAGGGTAATCGGCTTGTCGACCTCTAACGTCGTCGCCCAGTTCGCCCCTGGGGTCCACGTTTCGCCCCAATGTACGACACCCCCGAACAGGGGGTCGCGGCCGCGCGCAACCGGGCGACCGAAGTCGATGGAGATCGTGGTACCGTTGACGACCTGTGTCATCGTCCCACGCTCCGACCCTCGGGGCTGAGCCTCGAGCGAGGCCGGGACAGCGGCGACGAGAGCCACAAGAATCGGTGCGATACGTCTCATCTTCACGGGTACTCCGGTTCGACACGACACGGATGGTAGCGGCCAGGAACGTAAGGTCGGGCTCTCGCTGGTTTGTGAACAGACCCACGCGATTCGACAGTCTGCCGTCAGGATCGCGAAGAGACGGCGGCCCTGAGGCAGCCCCGTAAACCGGAATCTTCCCCGCGCATCCGTAAACGTCTCCGCTCCGACGTCCATTCGAATGAGGACGCCTTGGATAGGCTCACCCGTGATGCTATCGACGACCTGACCCCCGACGATGGCGCCCGGCGGAGCCTGCGCAGCAGAGCCCACCGCGGAGGACATCAGGGCGACAACCGCGAAGACGAGCGGAGAAGTGCACCTCATGACTGCATCACCTCGAATCGGTCTGAACACGATACCCGCGGAGCAATCGGCCGATCACCGATCTCCGCCGACCACCCGATCATACATACGTGAGAGGGTCGACACACGTGTCCGGTACCGAGAACGAGACCGGCGCCATGCCGGCAGTACTCAGGCGGCAGGGCCTCGGAACCCGCTACCGCCACTCCTTCTGGATCTCCTCCAGCACGGCACTCCCCGGACAGAGGTCGGCGAAGGGCACGTTCACCAACGCCGTGTCCACTGTGTTCTCGAAGCCGTGCATGTCGTCCCCGGCCTCCTCTATAAAAAGGAGTCCCGTCGCGATCTCGCCTCTGGAGGCGACGTCATGGAGGTAATCGAGAACGGCCCGCCGGTCGCCGGGATCGTACCCCTCTTCGAGCTTGTGGAGCTTCACGACGCTCCCATCGTGCATCGTGACCGTCTTCACGGACCCTTCGTCGTGCTCGGTCTTGATCTCTGCCCGCAGCGGTACGAAGTCCGTCGCGACCACCTCGTGCATGTTCGAACGCGTGTGCGCATAACTCTTCGTCGAACCGGTGTGATCGTTGAAGGTGACGCAGGGTGAGATGATATCGATGAAGGCGAAACCGCTGTGCATGAGCCCGGCCTTGAGGATCGGTACGAGCTGACGCCGGTCGCCGGAGAAGGAACGGGCGACGAAGGTGGCTCCGAGGGAAAGCGCGAGGTTGACGCAATCGATGGCCCCCTGGCGGTTGGGGACTCCGCGCTTCGTCGTGCTCCCGATGTCGGCCGAGGCCGAGAACTGGCCCTTGGTGAGCGCGTACACGCCGTTGTTCTCGAGCACGTAGAGCATGTTCACGTTACGCCGGATCACATGGCAAAACTGCCCTAGGCCAATGGAAAGCGAATCGCCGTCCCCCGAGATTCCGACGTAGAGCAGCTCCCGGTTCGCGGCGTTCGCTCCCGCGGCGATCGACGGCATGCGACCGTGGACAGCGTTGAAGCCGTGGGCCTCGCTTACGAAGTACGCGGGCGTCTTGGACGAGCATCCGATGCCGGAGAGCTTCGCAAGACGATGGGGCTCTACGTCGAGCTCGAAGAACGCCTGGATCAGGGCAGCAGTGATCGAGTCGTGTCCACAGCCGGCGCAAAGCGTCGACATCGATCCCTCGTAATCGCGCAGCGTCAGTCCCAATGCGTTGACGGGCAGGCCGGGATGTCGGACGACCGGCTTCTCGATATAGCTCATGACGTGGCCTCGGCGGTCGCGGTCGCCCGATGGTGAGCGCCTTCGAGGTGGGGGGCGAGCCCTTCCAGCACGTGCCCCTTGCTCAGGGGCTGTCCACCATAGTAGGTGATTGACGCCATTTTCCCCATCGGGCACCCCGTCTCTATCGCGAGCAGGTTTCGCAGCTGCGCGTCCCGGTTTTGCTCGACGACGAACACCTTGTCGTGGTGCTCGAGAAACTCCGCGACCGTGCGGTTGAACGGGAAGCCTCTGACGCGCAGATAGTCGATATCGACACCGCGTGCCGCGAGCTCGTCTCGAGCCTCGAGGACAGCCCAGTGACACCCCCCGATCGAGATCAGGCCGAATGCCGAACCCTCACCAGAGACATGGACCTCCGGCGCGGGCAGGTGATCGGCCGCCGACTGGACTTTCTTCCGTAGCCGATCCATGACCTCGACGTACTCGTCCGAGCCCTCCGTATAGCGCCCGTACTTGTCGTGCCCCGAACCGCGGGTGAAATAAGCCCCCTTCTTGTGGACACCCGGCAGCGTACGAGACGCGATGTGGTCACCGTCCACGTCGATGTAGCGGAAGAAGGTCTCGACTCCCTCGAGCTCCTCCGCCGACAACACTTTTCCACGATCTGGCGTGTAACTGTCGTCCCATTCGAGCTTCGGAATCATCCAGTCGTTCATGCCGATGTCGAGATCTGAGAGGACGAACGTCGGAGTCTGAAAGCGCTCGGCGAGATCGAAGGCGGCGACGGCGAACTCGAAGCACTCTTTCGGATCGGCAGGGAACAGCAGGATATGCTTGGTGTCTCCGTGCGAAGCATACGCGCACATCATGATGTCGCCCTGCTGCGTGCGTGTCGGCATACCGGTCGAGGGGCCCGTTCTCTGGACGTCGAAAAAGACGCCCGGCACTTCGGCGTAGTACGCGAGGCCGATGAACTCGCTCATCAGCGAGATGCCGGGGCCACTGGTGGGGGAGAACGCGCGTGCGCCCATCCACGACGCTCCGAGGACCATGCCCGCGGCGGCGAGCTCGTCTTCGGCCTGGATGATGCAGAACCTGTTCTTGCCCGTATCCGGATCTACGCGGAAGCGCTGGCAGTACTCGGTGAAGCCGTCCATGAGCGACGTGGACGGCGTGATCGGGTACCAGGCGCCTACGGTCGCGCCCGCGTAGACGCACCCCAACGCGGCGGCGGCGTTGCCGGTTATCATGACCGAATCGCGGGTCGCGTCCATCGCTTCGAGTCGGATCGGCAAGGGGCAGTCGAAATGCTCCTTCACGTAGTCATGGCCGAGCGCGATCGCCTCGAAGTTCGCGTCCATGAGGTGCTGCTTGGCGCCGAACTTCTCGTGGAGCATTCCCTTCACGACATCCATGTCGATGTCGAGCAGCGCCACGAGCGCGCCTACGTACGCGATGTTCTTCATGAGGATGCGCGTGCGCGAGCCCTGGAAGTGCTCCACGCACATTCCGGCGAGCGGAACACCAAGAAATGTGACATCGTCGCGGCGAAACTCGGCGTCGAGCTCGCGCGTGTTGTCGTAGAGGATCCACCCCCCCGACGTGACCTCCTCGATGTCTCGCGCGTAGCTCTGCGGGTTCATCGAAACGACCAGTTGGAAGTCGGGACTACGGGCCATGTACCCATCCCGGCTGACACGAATCTCGTACCACGTCGGCAAGCCCTGGATGTTCGAGGGGAAGACGTTCTTCCCCGACACCGGGACGCCCATCCGGAACAGAGCCTGCAGCAGCAGGCCGTTCGCGCTGGACGAGCCGGTTCCGTTGACCGTCGCGACCTTGAACGCGAAGTCGTTTACACCTTTGCC
>JADFLD010000119.1 GCA_022564535.1 Gemmatimonadota bacterium | reverse complement strand
CAAATCGCCGGAGGGAAGGACGGGCTGATCGAGACCTTGTCCCACGGCATGGGGCAGAAGGTCCTCATCAATTCGGAGTTGATTCACCAGCCCGAGCTCATCGTCGTGGACGAACCCATGGTCGGGCTCGATCCCCGGTCTGCGAAACTGCTCAAGGACCTCTTTCGGACGTTCGCCGGTCACGGCGGGACAGTCTTCTTGTCGACGCATACGCTGGAGGTCGCGGAGTCCCTTTGCGATCGCATCGCGATCATAAACGAGGGGGAGATCATCGCGCTCGGGACCATGGACGACCTCCGAAGTCAGGCCCAGGCCGGTGGCGCGCATCTCGAAGAGATTTTCCTCAAGATCACGGGCGGCGAGGCGATGCACTACGTGATCGAGAGCCTGCGCGAGGCCATCGAGAAGTGAGCCGTGCGGCGTTACGCCCCGCGCCGGGCCTGTTCCATCTGTTGCGGCCCAAGATTCGCACGAAGCTCAATCGGGCGCGCACCGACGAAGGTCGGCTCTTCAAGGGACTGCTACTCGGCTTCGTGGGCGTTTTTTTCTGGACGCTGATCTTCGCTGTCATCTTTCGGATGTTGCTCTACTTCCGTGGCACCCAGGGCATCGGCGATCTTCTGGCGGCCAAGCTGCTCGGTCTCGCGTTCGTCGCCTTCTTCATGATCCTCATTCTGTCGAACGTCATTACGGCGTTGTCGACCTTTTTCCTTTCTGAGGATCTCGAATTCGTCGTGGCCGCTCCGATCGATCCCGAAACACTTTATGCGGCACGGCTCATCGAGACGATCGTCGACTCGTCGTGGATGGTCGCCCTGCTGGCTATACCGCTGCTCATAGCTTACGGGGCGGTCTATGCGGCGGGTCCCATGTACTACGTGCTTGCGGTAGCGACGATGATTCCGTTCCTCGTGATTCCTGCTGTCGTCGGGAGCGCGAGTACGCTTCTGCTCGTGAATGTCTTCCCGGCCCGGCGGACCCGTGACCTGCTGGCGTTGATAGGGCTGTTCGCAGCGGCGGGCGTGCTGGCGCTTTTCCGGTTTCTGCGCCCGGAGCGGCTCATGAGCCCGGACGAGTTCAGTGACCTGGTGGACTTCATGGCCGCCCTTCGCACGCCCACTTCGACGTGGCTTCCGAGTGAATGGGCCGCCGAGGCCCTGATGTCGTATTTGGGCGGGTTCTTCGAGTGGTTCCCGTTCGCGTTTCTATGGTCGACCGCGGCGATGTGTCTGGTGGTCGGCTCGTGGCTGCACCGGAGGTACTTCGAAGCGGGCTTTACGCGTGCGCAAGAGGGTGCGGAACGCAGGGAGGGACGGACTCGATCGATCGTTCTGGACCGCGTCTTCAGCAGGGCTCGACCCAGCACTCGGGTCATGATCGCCAAGGAGATCCGGGTTTTTTTCCGAGACACCACCCAATGGTCTCAGCTGATTCTTCTCGCCGTGCTGGTTGCAGTTTACGTCTACAACATCACAGTGCTGCCGCTGTACACCGGTGAGCAGGTCTCCTTCCTGCTCATCAACGTCGTGTCGTTTCTCAACCTCGGTCTCGCGGGCTTCGTCGTAGCCGCAATCGCTGCCCGATTCGTATTCCCGGCCATGTCGATCGAGGGGCGCATGATGTGGCTGATCCGCTCCTCGCCCGTCGACGTAGGCACGCTCTTCTGGTCCAAGTACTGGGTCGGCACGGTGCCGTTGCTCGTCGTGGCACTTCCGCTCATCGTCGGGACCAACATCGTTTTGGAGGCGTCCCCGTTCATCCTGACGTTGACGTCGATAACGATGGTAGGGATCACGTTCGCGCTCACCGCGCTCGCTCTCGGGTTCGGGGCGCTCTACCCGAATTACCACACGGAGAACGTTGCCGAGATTCCCACGTCGTTCGGTGGCCTCCTCTTCATGATGGCGGCCGTGATCTACTTGGCCGGCGTGGTGATCCTC
This sequence comes from Gemmatimonadota bacterium, assembly GCA_022564535.1. Next base: position 4,697 of record JADFLD010000119.1, on the reverse strand, counting down.
GAGGCTTGGCCGGTGTATCTATTCCTGAGTTCGAGATTTCGGGGGGGAGAGGCTCAGGTCAGTATGGCGCCGTTGCTCATGGGCGTCACGGGTGCCGGCGTACTCACGATTCTCGCGACGTGGTTGCCGCTACGCGCAGGAATCCGAAAAGTTCAGTCAGCGGACTTCTAGTCCGGTCTCTTACGGAGGGTATGGATGCTCAATTCCATCAAGCGGTTCTTTTCGTCGTCCATGAGTCCCGCGCCCGAGGCCGACGAGGGCTCGGCGAAAAAGGACATCCGGCTGGCCGCGTGCGCTCTACTGCTTGAGCTCGCCCACGCGGACGACGAGTTCACGGACGATGAGCGACAGCATCTGGAGTCGGCGGTCCGCCGTCAGTTCGGACTCGACGCAGCAGAGAGCACGAAGCTTCTGGAGCTCGCTCAGGAGGCTCGTGAGGAGGCGGTCGACCTCTGGCAGTTCACGAACCTGATCGCGGAGAACTATTCCACGGGTCAGAAGATGGTTCTCGCGGAGATCATGTGGGGATTGGTCTATTCCGACGGAGAGCTCGCGAGCAAGGAAGACTATCTCATGCGCAAGATCTGCAATCTGCTGCGCCTCGAGCCCGGCTACCTCGCCGAGGCGAGACAGAGAGTCACCGATGCCGGTAGCGCGGATCCGATGCCTGGGATGGGCTGACGGCGAGCCCTTCAGGAAGGCCCGGGGGTGACATCGAGGCCCCGCCCCGGCATATTTCATCTCAGCAAACGACCACTCCAACCACGACACCGATGCGCAATCTGGTACCCGGCGGCTACATCTTTACGCACTTGGTGTTTTGGACCGTGGTCGGATTCGTGGCCGTCGGCACGAATGCGGTGGCCATCATCCTCTCGATCGGCCTCGGATTGCTGGTCGTGGAGACTGCGACGAAACAGTAGTGATTTCCGGATTCGGGTTGGTGGAAGTCAGGCGCCCCGCGGGCCGGGGGCGCCTTTTGGGTTCCCTTGTCGGGGCGTGGTCCCAGTGGTCGCCGCTGGGTGTGGCGGACGGAGCACCCTGATGTTAGGACCGATCCTCATGGTTCTCGGCGGGGTGGTCGCGCTCGGTTTCGGCGTGTGGGTCGGGATGCCGGGCCGCTACACGCAGACGCCGGACGATATCGATTCCATCATGCTCTCCGGGGTGGGTAGGCGCCGCAAGACGAAGCCCAGATTCACGCCGCTGGCTTGGATGCAAAGGAGCATCAGCGTTCGGGGCTCCAGGGGTTTTCGCAAGGGCCGTCGGGGTTTTGGTTTTCGGGTCGAGCGTCCCGACGACCGGTAGATCCACGGGCTGCTAGCCTATGAACAGATCGACCCCGACCAGCGCGAGGCCGATGAACGCTCCGAGTAGGTATCCGACCCGGACGATCAGTACGAGCTCCCGTCCGGTGACGCGGCGCACGATCTCCTCCATCCGTGCCGTCGGGAAGTTCAGCACCTTTTCCTCGACCCGGCGCGCCACGTCGATACGCTCGACGACCTGGGGAACCTGAGTCTGAAGCCAGTCCCAAAGCGGATCCCCGAGGGCCAACTCGATACGTTGCGGCCCGTCGGGCGGAAACCAGCGAGAGGGTGTTCCGATCGGGCGCTCGAAGACCCGGGCGATGAGTTGCTGTGCACCCGTGTCGATCACCTTGCGGGCAGTCTCCGTGCGGGCCGCGGTGACCAGGAAGTGTGCCACACGGTCGGTGGGGACGCGCTCCAGAACTTCTCCCCAGGTGCGGGAGCCGGCCTTCTCGAGGCCGGCGTGCAACTTCTCCACCAGGAACTCTCGCGTCGCGGGGTCTCTCGCCATTTCCACGACCCATCCGGTCAGCGTGTCCCGCGCCTCTATGACGTTGGCGTCGTCGGGCTCGCCCAAGACTTCGCCAACCGGTCGCCGAAGGAAGTCTACGATCGCCTGATTCACCCCGCGGGCCATCGCCTCCTGGATTTCCGGCTCTCGCAGGATCTCTGACAGGCGCTCGGCTCCTTCCGCTTCGATGGTGTCCAGAACCTTCTCGACCGTGTCCTCCGTCATGACCAGGCGGGCGACGACGCGCTGGTGAAACTTGAGATCGCGCAGGAATCGGTGGAGCAGGTCGTGGATCGTGGACTCGAAGCGGGCTCGCGCGGCGGGGTCTTCGAGTAGCCCGCCCAGACGTTCTGCCGCCAGGGGGAGGTAACTGGCGATCGCCTTCTCGACGGACCCGATGAGGCCGACTGGGAGGATCTGCTCGAAGGTGCGTCCGGGACTCAGAAGCTTGACGGCTGCCCGGTCGAGATAGTCCGAAACGGCTTGCTGGAAGTCCTCGCTCTCGACAGCGTTCTGCAGCCACTCCTCCACCGCCCCTTCGAGAGCCGCCCCGCGGGCCGGGGTGAGTATCCCGGCGATCGGTTCGTCGGCCACGACCGCGACCAGGTCCCCTGCACGGAGCCGCATCGACTCCGCGAACGCCTCGGAGGCGATGTAGTCGTCGAGCTGCGCGAGGCCGCGCTCGACCGCGTCCCCGATCAGGACCTCGATATCCCCTAGCACGGCCTCGGGAATCAGCTCCTTGAGCGAACCCCGTTCGGTGTGCAGCACCTCGCCCACGAAGACGGCCAGGCGCTGGTCGAACGCGTCACGGAACTCGGTGTCGGCGAAGGTCTTCGTCAGGTCGTCGGGCGTCAGTAGGCGGCTCCCGACGGTGCGGCCGATTGCCGAGGCGAGTCTCGCCTGATTCTTCGGGACTGCGCCCTGCAGGAACTTGATTCGCCAGCGACCGAACAGCTTCGGCGGCTCGTAGGGGTGGAACAGCATCCAGATCGCGATCGTATTCGTGAGCCCGCCGGCCACGGCACCGAACGCGATCGTGACGAGCGCCTTGATGAGGGTATCGGTCAAACGACCTACCGCCTTTCATGCACGAGTATGCCACGGACCGGGAAGATACCCTCCGAGGTAGAGATCTCCCCCACGACTTCGTAGAGCGCCCTCACAGGCAGGAGCGGACCCGGGCCCTCACCTGCCAGGATCTCCGCCGAGACGGCTTCGAGCTTGCCCTCCACCTGGCCGTCGGAGGACCACACTCGCCAGGCGACGGGGATGTCGCGCCTGGCCGGAGGGAACGCCTCGGTTCGCGACCAGTCGACGCGCACCTCAGGCCACAGGAGGTCCATGTCGCCGAGGTCGCCCCAGCCCCTATAGAGGGGTTCCGCCTCGCTTCCGTACTCGCTGTCGGCGGCGAGCACGAAGCGGGCCGAGTCGCCCGAAAGCAGGAAGGCCCAGTCGCCGCCCGGAGGGGTGACCCCGGCCGAGGCTCGCGACACGTCGAGAATCATGCCGTCCATCCGCTGGTCGGAGAGATATGCAGCGCCTTCCAGGACCTCGAACGAGCCACCGCGTGCGTCCGTCCAGGAGGCTTGGACTTCCCCCAGAATCAGGTCGAGATTCCGCGGGCCTTCCTCGAACAGGATTCCGTCGATGGCGTCGCCGTCCCGGACCAGCAGCCGCAGGCCCCGATGGGGCAGGATGCGGCCAGGCGCACGCGTCGGCGGCGTCCACCAACGCTCGGCATAGAACGCTTCCCACACTCCTCCCCTAGCCAGCCAGGCGTGCGCTTCCCGCATCACCGAATCGGGGAACTCCACGGTCTGCATCATCCAGGAAGCGATGAATACGCTGTCGCCGTCCAGCGACACGAACACGAAGCTCCGTTCGTACACGCGCCGCGTGAAGTGACCGTCCGCATCCGCGCTTTGCCCGGCTTCCGGTCCTGCCTCGGGTGGCGGCTCTGGGGCACCGCACGCGGAGGCCACGGCCAGAATGGCGAGTGGTCCGATGTGCGCTAGCCTCATGCGTCTCCGTGCCAGGCGGGCGGTCGGGTCGGGTCCAGGATCTGGCCGGGGGTCGCGTCGAGGCGACGGTCGAGCCTTCGGATGAACCGGTCGACGACTCTTCGTGTCCGACCGAGGTCTCCGCGCTCCCCGCGCGACACCGCTTGCAAGTCGACTCGGGTTTGTGCGTCCTCGTCGAGACCGACCTTTATGCGCACGTCGTCTTCGAGTCCGAAGACCGCACTCCGCACGACGGCCACGATAACGCCGCTCTGGTCGTCTGCGCTGGCGATGCTCCAGCCGCGCATGCCTCCACCACTCAGGCTGATCGACGCTTGCCAGACGTTCTCGAAGGGGATGGCATAGGTGCGCCCGCGAAGACGTGGGTCGGTCGCGTTCGGGTCCGTCGCCGCCTGTTTTTCGGTAAGACCTCTCCGGATCCCCTTCAACCACCGAGCTCCGGTCCGAGCGCGAAACGAATCGAAACGTTGGCGGTCACGGTCTGGTCTCCGACCTCGATGGGGGTTTGGACGCTCCGGGCCTGCGTCATGACCAGGCCTTCGGTGAATCGCCCGCCGCTGGGCCGCTGCGCGCCCCCGTTGATCTCGAGCGGTGCGCCCAGGCGATACCCGAGGGACTCGGCGATGACCTCCGCCTGTGCTTTTGCGTTCCCCACCGCCTGGGCGAGCGCCTCGGCTCGCGCGGCTTCGGTGTCCGACGCGAAGAACGAGATGCTCGACACCCGATTGGCACCCGCCCCGATGGCGATGTCGAGAGCCCGGCCGACCGCGTCAACATCCTCGATCGTCGCACCCACGTGGTTGAGCGCGGTATACGCGCTGTTTTCCCGGGTCCGCTGGGTGTGGTTGGCGG
>JADFLD010000118.1 GCA_022564535.1 Gemmatimonadota bacterium | reverse complement strand
CGCGCTTGTACACGCGGATGGTGCCCCTCGGACGCGGCATCCCCAAACCGTTGACTTCACTGTTTTCGAAGTCCAGGTAGACACCCACCTTCTGATTCGACGTGACCTGACCATACTGACCGCGATAGTAGTGCGTCGCCCCGTGGAAGATGAGCCGCTTTTCCACACCGAAGGCGTCGGACTCGAGCAGCATGACCTGCTTCTGCTCGTTGTTCATGAGGTCGGCGGGTCGGCCCAACGTGTAGATGTGATACTCGAAGAACGCGTCCTCTGTGAATCCGGCGCCTTCCTGAACCACCATCGCGTCGAGCATCATCATGCGCCTCGACTCAGGACGCACACCGCCCGAAACCCTGCGAACGTCGCCAGCCACGAGCTGGAGTCGGGCGTTCCTGAAGGTCGTTCCGCTCTCGTTGGTCAGCGTGACCCAGCCAGTCAACGATGCGGCGTCGTCGTCCTCGTTGAGGACCATGACGTAGTCAGACTTCCAGTTCAGGCCGTTCGTGAGGTACGTGACCTCGACCTGTTGACGCCCACCGGGCGCGTTCAGGCGCCAGAGCAGCGTCGGCTCGGAAATCAGGTTGTCCGGGACCTCGGGAAAGCCGAACCGGCCCGGATAGTTGAAGGTGATCTCGCCACCGATCCGGAGGATCGTGCCTCCGTTGACCGACAACACCTCTGCCTCGACCGCCTCGTCTACTCCAGTCAGCGGGTTGGTCCGGTATACGTTTACGACGCGGCCGACGTACTTCTCGAGCAGCTTCTGGGGGCTGAGCAGGTCGTACTGATAATTTTGCTCGAGCACTTGGAGAGGGCGGCCGCCCAAGGGTTGGATATGAACCGTCTCCGGCTGGATGCCCGACGCCACGTCCGCGTACTCTAGGCTCACGAGGCCTCGGGTAAGATCGAGCGTTCGGATCTCCCGCACGAGCCCGAAGTTCTGGTTGTACACCGTGATCGCCACGGCGTCACGTTGCTCAGACGTCGAACGTAGCCGAGGCGCTTCCTGGAAGACCCGGGTCGCCTCGACCGTGACGGCCTCGAGGGTCTCCACCTCCGAGTCATTCGGCCTGGCCGCGGCAGATGGCGAACCCGAGGAGAGGGCGGCGACCGTCAGTGGGACTGCGAGGACGAGCAGACGTTTCATCAGAGTACCCCCGTTGCGAATCGGCCGGCCTAGGGGCCCCCGACTGTGTTGACCTTGTGGTCATCGAGGACGTGACGGCGCCCAGATCTTGCACACATTCCCGCATGAAGGCAGAGGGCGGGACGCGGGACAGCAACGAGGTGTAGGACCAAGCGTCGGGCCGGTTGGATCGATACGTTCGGCCGTCCGCTCACCCGAATCATAGAGGACCGACCCCGATGAAGCGCCTATCCGTTGCCGTGACTGCCGCGCTCGCCTTGGCCGCCTGTTCCGACACCGATACCGTAGGATCCGTGCAGACGACTGCGCCGCCCGCGAGTCCGCTCGAAGCCTACGCGCCCACGACGCAGCAGAGGACGGAGGCCGTAGCGGCGCTGCAACGGCTCTTCGACGCGCTCGAGGCCGGAGACGCGGACCTCTTGAGGTCCGTCCTGGACCCGTCAGTCGTAATGCACTCGACGGAAACCCGCGACGGCCAGACCACCTTTGGGAGCGCAACGGTCGACGCACTGGCGACGCGCATCTCGACGAGTGACGTGCGCCTGATCGAGAGGATGTGGGACCCGGTCGTCGTCGTAAGCGGATCGCTCGCCACCATCTGGACGCCCTACGACTTCTACTCGGGCACGACATTCAGCCACTGCGGCGTCGACTCGGCGACCCTGCTGCACACCGACGAGGGCTGGAAGATCGTCGCGCTGTCGTGGACACGCTTGCAACCGCCGGCTTGCGCGCTGCACCCGGAGGGACCGCCGACCGGCTGATCCACGAAGCGTGGCCGTCGTTCGTCACGATCGGGGGGTTCTCCCTGAAACCCCGCTTCGGACCCATCGTAGGGTCCGGCAACCCTTTTCGTTGGAACCCCCCGCACATCGAGACACTCTGTGGACTCCTTCATCACGGACGTGCGCTACGGCGTCCGCATGCTCTGGAAAACACCCGGACTGACGATCGTCGCTACGCTGACGATTGCTCTGGGCGTAGGCCTGACGACGCACACGTTCAGCGTCGTATACGGGTCGATCCTGCGGGGCCTCGACTTCGATCGGGGGACACCGCTGATCTCGCTGTCGCAAGACATTCCGTCGCAAGGCAGCCGCGGCGGTAGCGTCCCGATCCTGGACCTGCTCGACTGGCGGGAGCGACAGACTTCCTTCCGTGGCCTCGCGGGGTTCCTGCAAGGAAATACGATCAATCTGGCCGACGAGGGGGCACCCCCAGAGCGGTACGTCGGCGCACGCGTATCGGCCAATCTCTTCGAGCAGGTCGACGGCGTTCCCATTATGGGTCGTGTCTTCAACGCTCAGGAGGACGCCGGACAGGGTGAACAGGTCGTAATTCTGGGATACGACGTCTGGCAGAATCGCTACGCAGGCGCACCGGACATCATTGGACTTGGAATCCGGGTGAACTCCGTGCGAGCGACCGTGGTCGGCGTCATGCCCGAGGGTTTCCACTTCCCGTTCGAGGAGAACGTGTGGCTCCCCTTGGGGATCGATCCGGTTGCCGCAGTGCGCGGGGCGAACAACGTGCAAGTCGTCGGTCGCCTTCTCGAGGGCGTCTCGCTCGAGCAGGCCGATACGCAGATGCGCGGCATTGCGAACAGAATCGCCGAGGCATACCCGGAGACCAACGAGGGAGTCGGCGTCTGGGTGCAGACCTACGAAGACCAGGTCATGCCACCCGAGATCGTGGCCGTACTCTGGATCATGCTGATTGCGGTGTTCGGCGTCCTGCTGATCGCGTGCTTCAACGTGGCGAATCTGCTCCTGGCTCGCGCAGCCGTTCGCTCGCGCGAGATCGCGGTTCGGTCGGCTTTGGGCGCCGACCGCAACCGCCTGATTCGGCAACTGATGATGGAAGCGGCGATGCTGGCCATCGTCGGAGGTCTCGCGGGCGTCGCCATGGCTTGGATCGGCGTGGAGGTATTCAACGCGTCCATCCTCGACATCCAGAAGCCCTACTGGATCGATATTCGCCTCGACGGCCCGGCACTCCTCTTCACGCTCGCGATCACGGCGTTCGCATGCGTCGCCGCCGGAACGGTGCCCGCGATCCGCGCCTCCGGAGGGAAAATCCACGAGATCCTGCAGGACGAAAGCCGTGGCTCATCCAGCTTCCGGATGGGCCGGATCAGCAGCGTGCTCGTGATCGGTGAGATCGCGCTCTCATGCGCCCTTCTGGTCGCCGCCGGCATGATGGTCAAGAGCGTAATCAACGTGAACCAGCTCGACATGGGTTTCGAGGGAGATCAGGTCTTCACGGCTCGCGTGGGCCTCTTCGAAGCCGACTACCCCGACGACCAGAGTCGGCTACGCTTCTTCGACCGACTCCTCGAGGAACTTCGATCCGAACCGGACGTGGTGGCTGCAGGCCTGACCCAGACGCTCCCGGCCCTGGGATCCGGGACGGTGCGAATCGCGCTGGAGGGCGTCGCCTATCCGGAACTTCGCGACCAACCTCTTTCGAATTTCACGACCATCACACCCGGCTACCTCGAGACCCTGTCCGTGGGCCTGTCCGAGGGCCGCGACTTCACGGAAGCGGATCGTGAGGGCGCCGTGGCGACCGCGATCGTCAACGAGAGTTTCGCTTCGAAGCACTTCGGCGCGGAATCTCCCATCGAGCAGCGGTTCCGCATGGGTCAGGACGGCCCCTGGCTAACCGTCGTCGGCCTCGTGCCCGACATCTATGTCGGCGGTCAGGGTTTCGCGGGGAGCGGCCTCCTCGCCGACCAGTTCTTCATCCCGCTCGCTCAGGCCACAGCCGTCAGGTTTGTCAGCCTGGCGGTAAAGACGCGCAGCGCACCCGGCAACTTCGCCAACTCGGCCCGAGCCGCAGTGCAGAGAATCGATCCGAACCTGCCGCTATACTGGGTGCGGACGATGGACCAGTCCGTGGAAACCACGACGTGGATATTCACGCTCTTCGGATCGCTCTTCACGATCTTCGGGGCCACGGCCCTCTTCCTCGCCGCGGTCGGGCTCTACGGCGTAATGGCGTTTTCCGTCAGCCGCCGCAAACAGGAGATGGGTATCCGGATGGCAATGGGTGCCGGAACCCGCAACGTGTTCGGGCTGGTACTCGGAAAGGGGATGAAACAGCTCGGTATAGGGGCCGTAATCGGACTCGCCATGGGCGCCGCAATGGCCCAGCCCCTGGCCGTGGTCTTCTTCGAGGTCGAGCCCTCCGACCCGTTCGTGTACGCGGCGATCATCGTCACCTTGGGCCTCGCGGGCCTTCTGGCGTGTCTAGTGCCCGCGCGACGGGCCACGAGAGTCGAGCTGGTGGAGGCGCTCCGGCCCGACTAAGGTGCGCTTGATTCCCCTTCAAAGAGGCTGTTTACACCTTGCACCTCCGGGCTCGGCCGAAGCGACCATCCGGCGCCATTTGTAGGGTTCTCGAGTCCATCGGTGTCACGCTTGCGCCCGGGCCCCGTCCCACGACGGCGTCGAAATGGCTCGAGGATCGAGCCCCCGCTTCCGCGCATGCCGCTGGTGTCGTTCAGAAATCTCTGTCGCCAGGGGTTCACGTTCGCCTACGTCCGGGAATCGTGGAGGCTCGACCTGAGGCAGAAGTGAGCACAGGAACGGCCCCTTCCAACCACTTGAAGGTCGAAGGGCCGCTCGAGCCATGGCCCCCCGGGCCGACCCCACTATCTTTCGCCTCTGTCGCACTATGGCTTTCCGGCACCTCCTTCGAAACCGCTCATGAGTTCATCCTCGCCGAACCACTGGCTCAAGGACGTCGCTGGGCACTCGGGCCTGGACCTCGCCCTGCCGCGCCGACCGGACATCACGGCGATTCGGAAAGCGTGGCCAGAGGTAGCGCGTGCGTGCCAGCTTTCGGATGACAAATTCACGCAGCGTGCAGCCGGCCACTTCCGTATCGGTGTCGCCGACCTTTCGATCTACGATCCGCAGGCAGTGAAGTTGCTTCCTGAGTCCGTGGCCCGGCGCTATGGGATTCTCGCGTTGAGCTCGACCGACACGTCCATCGTCGTCGCTACCTCGGATCCGACCCATCGAGCGGCCCACAAAGAGATCGTAGCGCACTCGAGTCGGGAGCCCGTATTCCTGATGGTGAGCCCCACGGTGCTCCCGCAAGCACTCGAGCGGGCCTACGCGCCAGCGCGCGCGCCCAAGAACGCCCTACAGACCCTGGTGGCTCAGGTGGCGGAGACCGACTTCCAGATCGTCACGAGTCAGGGGAAGGGGCTCTTTACGAGTTTCGAGCTCGAGGATCCCGCGGTGATGAAGCTCGCGGACGTCGTGCTCCAGCAGGGCCTCCGCTACCGCGCGACGGAGATCCACATCGAGCCGGGGGCACAACAGGGTCGGGTCCGCTATCGAATCGACGGCGTGCTCCAACACGTCGTCGACCTCCCGACCACGGCGCACAACCGACTCGTGGCACGCCTCAAGCACGTCGCGTTCGACCAGCCTGGAACCGATCCGGACGACGGCTTCCCTGTCTATATCAGCCCCGAACTCCAGAAGCAGGCTCACCTCCTCACCTCTCCGACCCCCGACGGTGAGCTCGTCTGGATTCGCTTGGTGAGTCCCGACAAGGTCCCGACGCTGGACGACCTCAACTTCGACGGACTGGAGCGCCAGAAGATCCAGGCCGTGCTCGCCAAGAGGGAGGGGCTCGTGCTCGTAACGGGTCCGGCCAGGTCGGGAACGACGAGCTTCATCTACGCGGCGCTGCACTCGCTCGATGGTCAAAGCGTCATATCCATCGAGGGGCGACCCGAGCTCATCGTCCCAGGGGTCACACAGATCCGGTACGATCCCTCGACCGGTCTCACCTTCGCCGAAACGCTCCAAGAGTTGCTCGATCGCAGTCCTGACGTGATTCACGCTGGGGAGATTCGCGACCTGGCGACAGCGCGCATCGTGCTGCGCACAGCGATGACCGGGCGGAAGGTTCTCGCGACCGTGCATACGTCGGACGCGGTGTCCGGCATTCGGCGACTGATCGACTTGGGGCTCGCGCCAGGCCGTCTGGCGGAATCGCTGTACGCGGTCGTCTCGCTCCGACTGGTCCGCAAACTATGCGAGAAGTGCAAGCGACCGTTCGACCCGGTGAAGGACGCGAAGTCGCGTGAAGCCAAACTAGCCAAGGTACTCGGCGTTTCTCCGGTCAAGCGCGCTGTCGGGTGCCGAGCTTGCGCAGGAACCGGCTTTCTGCACCAGATCCCCATCCCCGAGGTACTGGTCGTGACACCGGCCATGAAGGCGGTGCTCGCCAAGTCCCCGAACGACGCCGAGCTGCTGCGTGCTGCGCAGGCGGACGGCATGCGCACGTTCGCAGAGGTCGGTCTGGCGCGGGTCGCAAACGGTGAAACGACGATCGAAGAGATCGAGCGGGTGTTGGGGCTCGTTCCCATACGTGACGAGACCGCGGACTCTGTCGGGCCTGTACTCGTCGTCGACGACGATGCTCAGGATCGGCTGCTCGTCACGAGCGTTCTCGAGCGAATGGGCTTTGAGGTGATCGAGGCCCCGGA